>NZ_JBEXSZ010000014.1:0-87759 GCF_040613865.1 Streptomyces sp. NPDC006197
GACGGAGAAGACCGGGTTCAGCGAGGAGAGCGCGTCCTGGAAGATCATCGCCATCTTGGGGCCGCGCAGCTTGCGCCGCTCGGCCTCCGGGAGCCCTGACCTGCTGCGGTGGGTGTGGGATTTGAACCCACGGAGACATCGCTGCCTCGACGGTTTTCAAGACCGTTCCCTTAGGCCGCTCGGGCAACCCACCCACGCCCCGGCCCACCTGGGACGGAGCGGGATACAGCCTACCGGTTGGGCGCCTCCGGCAGGGAAGTCCGAGCAGAGACCGAAGGAGGGGAGCGCCGGATGTCCGGTCCCCCCTCCTGACGTTCGGGCGTGTCCGTCAGCTGTCGCCGGTGCGTTCACCGAGGACGACGGTGGCCGTGGCGGTCTTGCCGTCACGCTCGTAGGTGATCTTCACCGAGTCGCCCGGCTTGTGGGTCCAGATCTCGCTGATCAGGGTCGGGCCGCTGTCGATCTGGTGGTCGCCGAAGCCCGTGATCACGTCGCCGGCCTTCAGGCCCGCCTTCGCCGCCGGGCCGTCGGGCGTGACCGAGGGGGTGCCGCCGGAGCCCTGGCCGGCGATCGTCGCGCCCTGCCCCTTCTCGTTCATGTTCACGGTCGCGCCGATCACCGGGTACACCGGCTTGCCCGTCTTGATCAGCTGCTGCGCCACGTTCTTCGCCTGGTTGACCGGGATCGCGAAGCCGAGGCCGATCGAGCCCGCCTGGGACTGGCCGAAGCCGCCGCTGGTCGACTGGATGGCCGAGTTGATGCCGATCACCGCGCCGCTCGCGTCGAGCAGCGGGCCGCCGGAGTTGCCCGGGTTGATCGAGGCGTCCGTCTGCAGCGCGCTCATGTACGAGTTGCTGCCGCCGGAGCCGTCGCCCGAGGCGACCGGGCGGTTCTTGGCGCTGACGATGCCCGTCGTCACCGTGTTCGACAGGCCGAAGGGGGCGCCGATCGCGATCGTCGAGTCGCCGACCGCCACCTTGTCGGAGTCCCCGAGCGGCAGCGGCGTCAGCCCCTTCGGGGCGTCCTTCAGCTTGATGACCGCCACGTCGTAGCCCTCGGCCCGCCCGACGACCTCCGCGTCGTACGTCTTGCCGTCCGAGAACGTCACGGACAGCGTGCCGCCGTCAGCCGCCGACGCCACCACGTGGTTGTTGGTGACGATGTGGCCTTCCTTGTCGTAGACGAATCCCGTGCCCGTACCGCCCTCGCTCTCCTGGCCGCCGGACTTCGCCTGGATGGTGACCACGCTCGGCAGGGCCTTCGCGGCGACCGCCGCGACCGTCCCCGGGTCACGCTTGAAGGAGGCCGGGGCCTGACCGGAGGAGACCGTGGTCGAGGTGAAGCCGTTGTCGCCGCGCTCGGCCGCCCAGTAACCGATGCCGCCGCCGATGCCGCCCGCGACGAGCGACGCGACGAGCACGGCCGCCACGAGGCCGCCGGTCCGCCTGCGCGGCGCCGCAGGGGGCACGGGAGGGTGCGGGGTGCCCCAGGCCGGGACGGCCGGCGGGGGCGGCGGCCAACCACCGGCGGGCGCGGCGGGCGCGGGCGCGGGTGCGGGGGGCTGGTGCGGAGCCGCCGGGGCCGCGGCCTGGACCACTGTCGGTTCGTCCCCCTGCGGGGACGGCTGCGGGGCCGGCCGCGGGGAGGACTCCGGGGCGGGCTCCGGCGTCGCCTGCTGGGGCGTGCCGCCCGCCGGCTCGTCCAGCGACGTCGGGGGTACGGGAGGGGCGGAGGGGGCAGCCGGGTCCGCCGGAACCGGCGTGCCCTCGTTCTCGGTGCTCACAGCTCGCTCTCCTCGTTGACTGCGCGGGATGGGGGTACGTGGGTGGCTCCAGGGTGCTGCACCAGCTTTTCCCACAGGACGTCAGGCCGCTGTAAGGCGGAGCTGTGCGTTCGCACCTCATCCTTTATATACGGACAGAACGGACAGCATCCGAGGTGCCCGTGCCACCCCGCCAATGGCACCATGACGCGGTGACTCACGCACGGCAGCACTCGAACCGCGTCCCCCTCCAGGTCGTCGCCCACCGCGGAGCATCCGAGGACGCACCGGAACACACCCTCGCCGCCTATGTGAAGGCCATCGAGGACGGCGCGGACGCCCTGGAGTGCGACGTCCGGCTCACTGCCGACGGCCATCTCGTCTGCGTCCACGACCGACGGGTCGACCGCACCTCGAACGGCCGCGGCGCCGTCTCCGCGCTGGAACTCGCCGATCTCACCGCCCTCGACTTCGGCACCTGGAAGGGGCGGGACGACTCCGGCGAGAGCCCCGACTGGCGGGACCCCGGATACACCTCCGTCCTCACCCTGGAGCGGCTCCTGGAGCTGGTCTCCGACGCCGGGCGCCGGGTCGAGCTGGCCATCGAGACCAAGCACCCCACCCGCTGGCGCGGCCAGGTCGAGGAGAAGCTGCTCCAGCTCCTCAAGCGCTTCGGCCTGGACGCGCCCGCGTCCCCCGCCGAATCCCCCGTACGCGTCATGAGCTTCTCGGCCCGTTCCCTGTACCGGATCGCCGCCGCCGCGCCGACGCTGCCCACCGTCTCGCTCGCCCAGTTCGTTTCGCCCCGGCTGCGCGACGGGCGGCTGCCCGCGGGTGCGCGCATCGCGGGCCCGTCGATCCGGATCGTCCGGCACCATCCCGCCGTGATCCTGCGGCTCCAGAAGGCCGGGCACCAGGTGCACGTCTGGACGGTGGACGAAGCGGAGGACGTCGAGCTCTGCGAGCGCCTGGGCGTGGACGCGATCATCACCAACCGTCCGAAGCAGGTGATCGCCCAGCTGGGGCGTGACTGAGCGCCGCCGGACGGCCTCTCCCGTCACTCGTTTCCCATCCGTCACAGGAGACAACAGCCCTTACGGGGCGTGCCCCGGCGCGTTCCACGCGTACGCGATCGTCACGAGTGCCCCATCCCACACGGATCGGCCGGTTTCCGGTCCAGGCCATTGGGGCATCCACACGGTGGCGTGGGGCAAAGGAGGTCTCGGGGGTGGCGTTGGTGGTGGCACAGGAGGTGCCCACGTCGTCGAGCATGGCCGTACCCCATGGCCCTGCGGGCGTGGGTGAGGCGCGACACCGGATGCGGGACGAGCTGTACCGCAGCGGGGTGCCCGAATCGGTCGTCGATGACGCGGTGCTGATCCTCTCCGAACTGCTCAGCAATGCCTGTCGGTACGGCAGGCCGCTGAACCACGCGGAGCGGGGCGAAGGCGATGTACGGGCGGCTTGGCGGGTCGACCCGGGGGGCGGCCTGCGGGTCGAGGTGACCGACGGGGGTGGTCCGACACGGCCCGTTCCATCGACGCCCTCGGTCACCGCACGGGGCGGCCGCGGGCTGAACATCATCGGGGCGCTGGCCCAGGACTGGGGCGTACGGGACAGCGCGACCGGTGAGGTCACCGTCTGGGTGGTCGTCACCGAGGGACACCGCCGCGAGGACTTCGCCGCGCGCGTCGGCGGCGGCTCGGGCTTCGACTTCCTCGACGCGTACGACGATCTGGACTGAGACGCGCACGGCGGTCCGGGCCGAAACGCGTACGGCGGTCCGGGCCTAGAACCGGCGCCGGGAGGCGGTGGCGGAAGGTGACGCCGGGAAGCGGCGGCGGGCGCGGTCTTCCGGCGGCGGCCGCCCGGGCCGTCGTGCCGCCCCGCCTGAACGGCCCCGGGGCCCGGTGCGGCTAGGCTCGCGCCCGATACAGCACCGCACACAGCACAGCCGCGATCGGGAGAAAGCCACACCATGGCCAAGAAGCGCCCCCAGACGAAGGCCGGCAAGACCGGCCAGGCACAGGTCACGAGCGGAGAGATCCCGGTCGTCGGCGCCCGCGAGCCGTGCCCGTGCGGTTCGGGCCGCCGCTACAAGGCGTGTCACGGCCGGGCCGCCGCGCACGCCGTGACCGAGCTCGTCCAGCGCCCCTTCGAGGGCCTGCCCGGCGAGTGCGACTGGGTCGCGCTGCGCGAGCTGGTGCCGGCCGCCACCGTGCCGCTCACCCTGAAGGGCGGCCTGCCGGAGGGCGTGCCGTCGGTGACGCTCGCGACCGTGCTGCCGATGGCGTGGCCGGCGCTCCGTCGCGACGACGGCTCCGTCCTGCTCGCCCTGCAGAACGACTCCACCTCCGGCGACCTGGCCCGCGACCTCGCCGACACCCTCCAGCGCGCCCTGGAGGCGGAGCCGGGCACCCCGGTCCCCGCACGCCGGGTGCCGGCCGAGGGCCCGCGCCTGCAGGAGCTGCTCGACGCGGACGCCCCGTTCGTCCCGGAGGTCCACTCGGGCTTCGAGTTCTGGATCCCGCAGTCCGCGGACGGCGCGGACCCGGAGGTCGCGGCCTCCCTGGAGCGGGCCAACGCGGCGGCGATCCCGACCGTGAAGCTGGCGAGCGTCGACTCCGCGTACTGGTGCGAGGTTCCGGACAAGAACCACCTCCGCTGGGTCATGCCGCACCCGGAGGAGAAGCTCCTCGACGCGCTCGCCCGCCTCCAGGCCGGCGAGGGCACCTCGCTCGGCGCGGACACCCGGCTCGTCGGCTCCTTCCGGGCCCACGGTCTGATGGTGCCGGTGTGGGACCTGCCGTCCTCGATGACCGCCGAGGACTGCGAGAAGCCGGCGGCCGAGTTCGCCGAGCGGCTGGCCGCGGCGCTCGCCTCGGACGCCCCGCTGACGGCGGAGGAGCGCCGGGCGCGCGGCGGCCTCACGAACCGTCAGGTCACTCTCAGCTGATACCCCAGGCGGTATCGGTGACAGGCAGACCGACCGGTCGGTGACTTCCACCACAAGACGGGTCCTCGGACGGATAATTCCCTGTCCGAATAACCGAGATCGAATTTGCGAACAGCAGATCTCTTGTTACCGTTCTTGAAGCCCGGTCGCTGGTGCATCCCCCGTCGCCAGCGACCGGGCCTTTCCATGTCCGCTTCCGGCAGGGCCGGGGCGTCCGACGTTCAACTTCCTTCACTGTCCGCCGTGTTGCTTCCCGCGCGGAGCAGCAGCGGAGTGGTGTCCCCCTCGCCCGCTCCCGCGAATTCCGCGACCGCCGTATACACGGTGACCGCGCCGCGAGCGCGCTCCCTCGGCGTTTCGCAGGTCCCCGGTTCGTCCTGTGCCGGAACCGGACAGCTCACTTGCACGGTCCGCCCGCCGGGGCCCATGAGGGTCAGAAACGCGTCGAACTGTCGGCCCGTGGCGTTCCGGTAGTACGTGCGCGCCCAGACCTCGTGTTCCTCGCCCAGGACGCAGGTCTGTGCCTCGGCCCCCTCCGGAGAGGCGAGTTCCGGCCCACAACGCGTGACGCGTGCGGGAGCCGCGGGAGCCGCCGGGACCGCGGGACCGGTTGCGGGGGGAGCGGAGGCCGGTGTATGGGGTCCCAGGCCGAGTCCCTTGAGCAGGTCCCCGGGCTTCGCGTCCCCCTCGGCACTCGCGCCGGCCGGCCGTACGGGGTCCCCCGTCGGCCTCGCCGTCGCGACGAGGGGCAGCAGGACGGCGACCGTGACGGCGGTCCCGAGTCCGACCACGCGGAGGTTCACCGGGCTCATGGGACCCACCTGCTCCTGCTCGGCTGGAGATCCGGAGATCTGGAGATCTTGGACGGTGGGGTGAACATAGCGGCGGGATCCGGGCGCGCGGTCGGCCGCGCGCCCGTTTTCCCTGCAAGTCGGACCAGGACACACCCGTTCGGGTGAACGACCGCGTCCGCCCCGACCCGCCTCCGCACGAAAGCCCCCGAGCGGCCTCCGTACGAAAGTCCCCGACCGGGCTCAGTACGAAAGCCCCCGAGCGGCCCCCGTACGAACGTCCCCGACCGGGCTCAGTACGCCAGCCTGCTCCCGCCGCCCGGCGTGCTCGTGCTCGCCTCGACCAGGGCGTCGACCACCGCCTCCACGTCGGGCAGCCACGGCCGGGCCGAGCCGGCGAGCGGCGCCCGCTCCCAGCGGACCTGCCCGGTCCCCGCGACCGACGGCGGAAGCAGCAGGTAGCCGCCCTCGCCGTGGAACCGCAGCGAGCTGGGCACGCTGTCCTTCGCGTACAGCAGCTCGCCCAGCCGTTCGAGGCCGTACGGGGCGACGAGGATCGACCACCGGGTCGGGGTCGCCACCACCGGGCCGAGCCGCATGCCCGTCGCGTCGAGCGCGGCGAGGGCCCGCGCCCCCGCCACCGCCGGGAGGCTGACCGCGCAGGGCGCGGCGCCGCCGGTGGCGAGGACCACCGGGGCGTCCGGGCGCCGGGTCCACCACCAGCGGACCATGCGCTCGTCCGTGGTGGCCGCGAGCAGCCCGGGGTCGTAGGGGTGCGCGCCGGGCACCACGCAGTCGGGGTCGGGGCAGGAGCAGGCCGCTCCCGTGGCCGTACGGGTCGTCGCTCTCAGGCCCGCGCCCGGCAGGACGGGCCAGTTCCACTCGACCGCGAAGGTGACCGCGGCGTCGAGCCGGGCGGTCCTCTCCTTGCGCCGGAACCGGAGCCTGCGTCGCCTTCCGAGGATCTCGCGCATGAGCGCTCGTTCCTTTCCGTTGAACGCCGAATCCACATCACACCATGTGCAGAACTCTTCACCGTGCGTATCAGCGCGTGCCGGGTCGGCGGGGCGCCGGCCCCCTGGGGAGCGGGGCGGACCGGGCCGGTGCCGGGTGGATCCCGGGGGAACCGGGTGGAGCCAGGTCAGAGCCGGAGCGGGTCAGAACACGTTCCCCGCCACTCGGTGACGGGTTGCGGCCTGCGGCGGGAAAGACGCCGGGGTTCCGCGTCACGTTCCGGGGCGGTGTCAACTGCCCCTGCCTGTCACCGATTACGTACCCAGCACGCTTGGAATGACGCGCTTTCAAACGACGCCAGTCGACCGCAAAAGGTGCACACCGGGGGCAATTTTCGGCCAACTTCCCGCGTACTTCAACCCCCTCGCACGACCTCACGGACACCACAAGTCCCGTGGGGACAATGCTGGACATCGTTCCTCTTGTGCGTGTACATGTGGATGCATCGAGCGGCTCAGATTGACATGGGGGTTTGCGATGCTTTGGCGTCAAACGCACCGGTCGGAAAGCCGACTGCCATGAGCGCCCCACACATGCCGAAAGTGGCCGGAATCAATTCCACGGCTCCCGGGCCCCCGCACACTACGCCGCCCCTCCCCGGGGTGCCCGCGGCGGCGAGCCCCGCCGACGCGGCCCTCCCGCCCGGTGTCCTGATCCAGGACCGGCTGGCCTCCTGGGTCTCCGACCTCACCACCCTCCACGAACTCACCGAGCGCCTCATCAAGACCGCCTCCCTCGACGAGGCCCTCCGCGAGACGCTCGGCGCCGGCGCCGCCCTCGTCGGCGCCCGCCGCGGCATGGCCGTCCTCGAACCGGCCGACGGCCGCGGCCCCACCAGCACCATCGGCCTCGGCCTCGCCCACGCCGACCTCGGCACCATCGAGACCGTCCCCCGCGGCGACACCAGCTACGGCCGCCTCCTCGACGGCCTCCCCGACCCCGGGCACCCCGAGCGCGTCCCCGACCCGATCGCCATCCGCGACGTCCGTGCGGAGGAGGGCCTCGACCCGCGCCACCGCGAGGTCGCCGCCCGCCTCGGCTACGCCGCCAGCTACGCCCTGCCCCTCGCCACCGAGCAGGCCGGCCGACTCGGCGCGGTCGTCTGGCTCTACGACGAGCCCGCCGAACCCACCGACCGGCAGCGCCACCTCATCGGGCTCTACGGCCGCTTCGCCACCGAGCACCTCGCCCGGCTCCTCCAGGTCGAGCGCGCCCGCGTCCAGGTCGCCACCGTCACCGAGGAGCTGCTCCCCAGCCGTCTCCCGCGCGTCCCCGGCGTCCAGCTCGCCGCCCGCCACCGCACCGGCCCGCTGGGCGGCGGCGACTGGTACGACGCGCTGCCGCTGCCCGACGGCGCCCTCGGTCTGGCCGTCGGCTCCGTCTCCGGCACCGGGCCCAGCGCGCTGGCCGCCATGGGCCGGCTGCGCGCCTCCCTCCGGGCGTACGCCGTGATGGAGGGCGAGGACCCTGTCGCCGTCCTCTCCGACCTGGAGCTGCTGCTCCGGATCACCGAACCCGCCCGCTCGGCGACCGCCCTCTTCGCCTACGCCGAGCCCGCGCAGCGCCGGATCGTCCTCGCCGGCGCCGGTCACGCCCCGCCGCTGGTCGTCGGCGACCGCCGCACCGAGTTCGTCGAGACCTCGCTGTCGGCCCCGCTCGGGATGCTCTCCTGCTGGGAGGCGCCGAGCGTGGAGCTGTCCCTCGCGCCCGGAGAAACGGTGCTCCTCTACACGGACGGGCTGCTGCGCCGTACCGGCGACGCCATGGACCGGGCCTTCGCGCGGCTCCACGCGGCCGCCGCGAGCGTGCCGAAGGCGGACCGGGGCGACCCGGGCGCCGTCGCCGACCACGTCCTGCGGGCCCTGCTCCCCGAGGGCCTGGACCCGGCCGTGGACGGCGAGGACGTGGTCCTGCTCGCCGCCCGCTTCGAGTGAGCCGTTCCGACCGATAGGTGTAACCGGAACGCAACTCTCCGGTAATGGGTCTTCCGGCCCTGGGCCCCCTTCCGCACGACCGTACGATGGTGGGGGTTCAGTGTCGTACCAAGAGGAGGCAGACCCGTGGCCGAGGAGCTCACCCCGGAGACCCCGGAAGAGACCGAGACCGAAGAGCAGCCGATCAAGCAGCGCAAGAACGGGCTGTACGGGGGCGTGTCCGACGAGCTCGCCGAGAACATGCGGTCCGGCTGGGCCGACACCGAGCTGCACGACCTCGCGCCGATCGCGCAGGCCGACAAGACCGCCGCGCGCCGCGCCGCGCTCTCCGCCCGCTTCCCGGGCGAGCGCCTGGTGATCCCCGCCGGGAACCTGAAGACCCGGTCGAACGACACCGAGTACGCCTTCCGCGCCTCCACCGAGTACGCGTACCTCACCGGCGACCAGACGCAGGACGGCGTCCTCGTCCTGGAGCCGACCGAGGACGGCCACGAGGCCACGGTCTACCTGCTGCCGCGCTCGAACCGCGAGAACGGCGAGTTCTGGCTCGACGGCCAGGGCGAGCTGTGGGTCGGCCGCCGCCACTCCCTCGCCGAGGCCGAGCAGCTCCTCGGCATCCCGGCGAAGGACGTCCGCGAGCTCGCCGACGCCCTCAGGGAGGCCACCGGCCCCGTCCGCGCCGTCCGCGGCCACGACGCCGGCATCGAGGCCGCGCTGACCGACAAGGTCACCGCCGAGCGCGACGAAGAGCTGCGCGTGTACCTCTCCGAGGCCCGCCTCATCAAGGACTCCTTCGAGATCGCCGAGCTGGAGAAGGCCTGCGCCTCGACCGCCCGCGGCTTCGAGGACGTCGTCAAGGTCCTCGACAAGGCCGAGGCCACCAGCGAGCGCTACATCGAGGGCACGTTCTTCCTGCGCGCCCGCGTCGAGGGCAACGACATCGGCTACGGCTCCATCTGCGCCGCCGGCCCGCACGCCACCACCCTGCACTGGGTCCGCAACGACGGCGACGTCCGCTCCGGCGACCTGCTGCTGCTCGACGCCGGCGTCGAGACGAACGAGCTCTACACCGCCGACATCACCCGCACCCTGCCGATCAACGGCCGGTACACCGAGATCCAGCGCAAGATCTACGACGCCGTGTACGAGGCGCAGGAGGCCGGCATCGCCGCGGTGAAGCCCGGCGCCGCCTACCGCGACTTCCACGACGCCGCCCAGCGCGTCCTCGCCGAGAAGCTCGTCGAGTGGGGCCTCGTCGAGGGCCCGGTCGACCGCGTCCTGGAGCTCGGCCTCCAGCGCCGCTGGACCCTGCACGGCACCGGCCACATGCTCGGCATGGACGTCCACGACTGCGCCGCCGCGCGCACCGAGATGTACGTGGACACCACCCTCGAACCGGGCATGTGCCTGACCGTCGAGCCCGGTCTGTACTTCCAGGCCGACGACCTGACCGTGCCGGAGGAGTACCGCGGCATCGGCGTCCGCATCGAGGACGACATCCTCGTCACGGAGGACGGCAACCGGAACCTCTCGGACGCGCTGCCGCGCCGCGCCGACGAGGTCGAGGCGTGGATGGCCGCGCTGAAGGGCTGAACCCCGCGTACGTTGGAAGGGAAGGGCCCCCGCCGACCGACCGGCGGGGGCCCTTCCCCGTACCTCACGCCCTTACGCCGCACCTTTGCGTCACGCCTTTACGCCGCACCTTGCGTCGCGCCTTCACGTCACGCCATGAGGAGCGACGGGCTGTCCCGCCACTTCAGGATCTTGTCGAAGCTGACCACGGCGCCGCCCCGGCCCGAGCGGTTGCCGAACTGCACGTGATCGGCCAGCTCCTCGATCAGGCGCATCCCCCGGCCGTGCTCGGCCTCGTCCGCCGGGACGGCCGGCGCCCCGGCGCCGGGGAAGCCCGGGCCCGAGTCCGCCACCTCGATGCGGCACGTCTCGCCGTCCAGGTACGCCGTCACCCGGTACGCCCCGCCCGGCTCCCGCGAGCCCGCTCCGCCGCCGTGCTCGACGGCGTTGGCGCACGCCTCGGTCAGCGCGACCGACAACTCGTACGACACGTCGGGATCGACACCCGCCGTCTCCATCGTGCCCAGCAGAAGCCTTCGCGCGAGTGGCACGCTCGCGGCCTCGCGCCGCAGATGGAGTGACCACCAGATGCTCATGCTCCAGCCTCCCGGCAGCGGCTCGACATACCGATACGTATTGCCGGGGCGGGCGCTCCGTAAGCCCCCGGAGGCGTCAAGAGCGCTCGTTCGGCGGATGCACCGGGGGCGTGCGCCGGTGTATGTCACCCGAAGGCGTTCAAGAACGACCTTCCGGACCTGCCGCATGGCGGTGTGGGACGTGGTGCGATGATGGGGCCGCCATGACTGCCCCCGCGCTCGCTCCACGGCTGCTGAGGGCCGCGGTGTTCACCGCGGTCTGCGTCGTGCTGTCCGCGCTGGGACACGCCCTCGCCGCCTGCGCGGGCATCGCCCTGTGGACCCTCGTCGCCGGATTCCTCGGCGTCTTCGGCGTCACCGTCCTCCTCGCCGGCCGCGCGCGCTCCCTCGGCTTCGTCGTCGGCGCCCTCACCGGCGGGCAGCTCGGCCTGCACGTCCTCTTCGGGCTCGGACAGCGGCAGCTCGCCCTGAGCGAGCAGGCCGACGACGCCCTCGTCCGGATGGCCGCCCGGCTGGTCTGCGGGGCGGGCACCGCCTCCCTCAGCCCCGCCGACGCCACCCGGATCATCACCGACGCCGGGCTTGACCCGGCCGACGCGCACGCCCACACGGGACACCTGGCCGCCGAGGCGATCACGCCCGCCGGCGAGCTGCTGCCCGGCCTGCCCATGCTCCTCGGCCACCTCCTGGCCGCCCTGGCCGCGGGCTGGCTGCTGCGCCGCGGCGACCACGCCCTCGGCCGGCTCGTGGAACTCTCCGAGCAGGGCGCGACGGAGCTCGCCGAGTGCGCCCTCGTGCGCTCCCTGCGGGCCGCGCTCCGTCTCGTACGGGCCCTGCTCGCCGGACTGCCGTCGGCGCCGCGCACGGGGCCGCGGCGGACTCTCCGGGCCCCCTTCGACTCCTCGCCGCCGCCGGTGGCCGAGGCCCTCCAGCACACGGTGATCAGGCGCGGCCCCCCGGCCGCCGACTGCGTCCTCGCAGCCTGACACGGACCGCTCGTCGTGAGCGGGCCGTGCCCGTCCGCACGCCCGTGCGGGACTCCGGTCCCCCGGCGCGCTCTCCACATCTTCCGAGACTTTCGAGCTGGAGTGTCTTCCGCCATGAGCGTTTCCCGTACCCGTACCTCCGCCCGCGCCGTCCTCGCCGGCGGCATCGCCCTCTCCTCCGTGGTGCTGCTGTCCGGCACCGCCTTCGCGCACGTCAGCGTGCAGCCGCAGGGCGAGGCGGCCAAGGGCGGCTACGCGACCGTCAACATCAAGGTCCCGAACGAGCGCGACAACGCCTCCACCGTGAAGCTGGAGGTCAACTTCCCGCTCGACCACCCGCTGGCCTCCGTCATGCCGCAGCCCATCCCCGGCTGGAAGGCCGAGGTCACCAAGAGCAAGCTCGACAAGCCGCTGGAGCTGCACGGCAAGAAGATCAACGAGGCCGTCTCCAAGGTCACCTGGACCGCCGACGGCTCGGGGATCGGCCCCGGCCAGTTCCAGCAGTTCCCGCTCTCCCTCGGCCGGCTGCCCGAGGACGCCGACCAGCTGGTCCTCAAGTCGATCCAGACGTACTCCAACAAGGAGGTCGTGCGCTGGATCGAGGAGCAGAAGGAGGGCGCGGAGGAGCCGGAGAACCCGGCCCCCGTCCTGAAGCTCTCCGCCGCCTCCGAGGACCACCACGGCGGCGCCGCTCCGTCCGCCTCCGCCTCCGCCGGGACGGACGAGAAGGCCGGTCACGACGACAAGACGGCCGACCACCAGGAGACCGCCTCCGCGTCCTCCACCGACACCACGGCCCGCGTCCTCGGCGTCGTCGGCATCCTCGTCGGTGTCGCGGGCGTCGCCTTCGGCGTCCTCGCCGGCCGCCGCCGCTCGGCCTGACGGCCGCGTCCCCACCCGATCCGGAAGAAGCACCATGTCTGAAGAGAAGACGCCCGGGACGGCCACGGCCCGTCCCGGGCGGCGCACGCCGCTGGTCATCGCGGCCGTCGCGATCGTCGCCGCGATCGGCCTCACCGCCGCCGTCGGCCTCGGCGACGACGACAAGCCCTCGGGCTCCGGCTCGGCAGTCGCCGAGGTCTCCGGCGTCACCGGGTCCACCAAGGCCGCCACCGTCCTCGACCGGCCGTTCACCAAGCCCGCGCTCGTCCTCACCGACACCAAGGGCGAGAAGTACGACCTGCGGGAGCGGACCAAGGGCAAGCCGACGCTCATCTACTTCGGCTACACGCACTGCCCCGACGTCTGCCCCCTGACGATGAGCAACATCGCCATCGCCAAGAAGAAGCTCCCCAAGGCCGATCAGGACAGGCTCCAGGTCGTCTTCGTCACCACCGACCCCGAGCGGGACACCTCCGCCGAGCTCGCCAAGTGGCTGCCCGCCGCCGGCGACCCCTCCTTCACCGGCCTCACCGGCGACTTCTCCGCCATCCAGGCGGGGGCCCGGCAGATCGGCATCGGCATCGACCCGCCGAAGAAGGAGAAGGACGGCTCGGTCGTCTCCATGCACGGAGCCCAGGTGATCGCCTTCTCGCCCACCACCGACCAGGGCTACGTCCTGTACGGCGAGGACGCGACCGTCGACGACTACGCCAAGGACCTGCCGAAGATCATCAAGGGGGAGAACCCGTGACCCGCCGCACCACCGCCCTGTCCGCCGCCGTGGCGCTCGCCGCCGCGCTCGCGCTGACCGGGTGCTCGTCCTCCGAGAGCAAGCCCGACCTGGAGGTCAGCGGCGCGTTCATGCCCCAGCCCGTGATGGACATGGCCGGCGGCTTCCTCACGATCAAGAACGACGGCGACACGGCGGACAAGCTGACCTCCGTCACCAGCCCGCTCTCGGACGACGTCACCATCCACGAGGCGAAGAACCAGAAGATGCAGGAGGTGAAGTCCTTCGACATCCCCGCGAACGGCGAGCTGAAGCTCGAACGCGGCGGCAACCACATCATGTTCATGGAGCTGAAGTCGAAGCCCAAGCAGGGCGACAAGGTCGGCATCGAGCTGCACTTCGAGAAGTCCGACCCCATCAAGGTCGACCTTCCCGTCGAAGCGCCCAACCACAACCCGCAGCAGCACTGAGCTCGTTGACGGAGTGACACAGAGATGACAACCACCGCCCCGCGCCTCGGCAACGCCCTGGCCCGGCTGCTGATCCTCGCGGCCGCGCTGCTCGGCACGCTGCTCGCCGGCGCCGCCCCCGCCTCCGCGCACGCGGCGCTGACCGGCAGCGACCCGAAGGACGGGGCGGTGGTCGCCACCGCCCCCAAGGAGGTCAACCTGACCTTCTCCGAACAGGTCGCCATGAGCCCCGACTCCATCCGGGTCCTCGACCCGGCGGGCCGGCGGGCCGACACCGGCGAGATACGCGATCTGTGCAGCGGCTCCGTCGTCCGGTACGGGGTGGGGCTCCGCGCCGGACTGCCCGACGGCACGTACACCGTGGCCTGGCAGGCCGTCTCGGCCGACAGCCACCCCGTCGCCGGTGCCTTCACCTTCTCCGTCGGAGCCCCCTCCACGACCTCCGTCGCCCTGTCCGACCAGGCGCCCGGCGGCGGCCTCGTCGGCGCCCTCTACGGCATCGCCCGCTACCTCGCGTACGCCGGATTCGCCGTCCTCGTCGGCGGCGGCGCCTTCGTCCTGGCCTGCTGGCCGCGCGGCGCGAGCGTCCGCCCCGTCCAGCAGACCGTGGTCCGGGGCTGGCTGACCCTCACCGGCGCCACCCTGGCGATGCTGCTCCTGCGCCATCCGTACACCGGCTCCGGGAAGCTCTCCGACGCCTTCGACCTGGTCGGCCTGAGGACCGTCCTGGAGACGAAGACCGGCGCCGCGCTCACCTCCCGGCTGCTGCTGCTCGGCGCGGCCGCGCTGTTCGTGGCCGTCCTCTTCGGCGCCTACGCCCGCCGCACCGACCCGAAGGAGAAGAAGGACCTCTCCTTCGGACTCGCCCTCGGCGGCACCGTCGTCGCCGCCGGCATCGCCGGGACCTGGGCCCTGGCCGAGCACGCCTCGACCGGTATCCAGCCGGGCGTCGCCATGCCCGTCGACATCCTGCACCTCCTCGCCGTCGCCGCCTGGCTCGGCGGCCTCACCGTGCTCCTCGTCGCCCTCTACCGGGCGCCGTCCGTCGAACGCTCCGCCGTCGAGCGCTTCTCCAAGGTGGCCCTCGGCTCCGTGACCGCCCTCGCGGCCACCGGGCTCTACCAGTCCTGGCGCCAGGTCGGCTCCTGGTCCGCGCTGACCGGGACCCGGTACGGCCAGCTGCTCCTGGTCAAGATCGGCCTCATGGCGGTCCTCGTCGGCATCGCCTGGATCTCCCGCCGCTGGACCCAGCGCCTGGCTGAACCGTCACCGGGGGGAGCGGACAAGACGCTGGTCGCGGACGATGACCTGGGCTCGGGTGATGACCTGGGCGCGGGTGATGACCTGGGCTCGGACGAGGGCCCGGGCGCGGATGATGACCCGGGCACGGACGAGAGCCCGGAAGCCGAGGGGCCGGACGGTGGGTCCGAGGCCGACGGGCCCGGGGTCTCGGGCGAAGCCGCCGGATCGGTCGATCCGACGCGGGCCGCGCAGCTCGCCCGGCAGCGGGCCGCCGTCGCCACCGCCCGGCGGAAGCGGGAGCGGGACGCCGACCCCGAGCGGACCGGTCTGCGCCGCTCGGTGCTGACCGAGGCCGCAGTCGCCGTCGTCCTCCTCGCCGTGACCACCGTCCTCACCTCGACCGAGCCCGGTCGCACCGAGGAGGAGGCCGGGCGGGCCACCGCCTCCGGCCCGGCCGCCGTGCCCGACCGGCCCGTCGACATCCGGCTGCCCTTCGACACCGGCGGCGTCGACGGCAAGGGCGTCGTCCGTCTCAGCCTCGACCCCGGCCGCACCGGTGCCAACGCGCTCCACATCTTCGTCGAGCGCCCCAACGGCAAGCCGCTGGACGTCCCCGAGATCAAGGTCGCCCTCACCCTGGAGGCGAAGAACGTGGGCCCGCTGCCCGTCACCCCCGACCGGATCCAGACCGGACACTGGAGCGCGAGCGGCGTCCAGGTCCCGATGCCGGGCGACTGGAAGATCCAGGTGACCGTCCGTACCTCCGAGATCGACCAGACCACCATCGACAAGAACGTGAAGATCGGCTGAGCCTCGTGACCGACAGCGACAACCTCGATCTCTCCCGACGGCGCCTGCTCGGCGCCGTCGGCGCGGCGGGCGCGGCCGGCCTCGTCGCCGGCGCGGCCGGTGGAGCCGGGATCTCCGCGGCCCTGTCCGACGACACCGCCGGAGCCGACGGCACCCCGGCCCTGACCACCGTCGGCTCGACCGCGGTGATGTTTCACGGGAAACATCAGGCGGGCATCACCACCCCCCTCCAGTCCCGTGGCCATCTGGTCGCCTTCGACCTCGCCCCGGGCGCCGGCCGCAAGGAGGCCGCCGCCCTGCTGCGCCGCTGGTCGGCCACGGCGAAGGTGCTGATGGCGGGCAAGGCCCCGGCCGAGGACACCGGGGTCGCGCTCGACGCGGGCCCGTCCTCCCTCACGGTCACCTTCGGCTTCGGCCGGACCTTCTTCGACCGCACCGGGCTCACCTCGCGCCGCCCCGCCGAGCTGGATCCGCTGCCCGCCTTCTCCGCCGACGCCCTGGACCCCCGGCGCTCGGAGGGCGATCTGTGGGTGCAGATCGGCGCCGACGACGCGCTCGTCGCCTTCCACGCGCTGCGCGCCGTCCAGAAGGACGCGGGGGACGCGGCCCGGGTGCGCTGGCAGATGAACGGCTTCAACCGCTCGGCCGGCGCCACCGCGAAGCCGATGACCGCCCGCAACCTGATGGGTCAGGTCGACGGCACGGGCAATCCGAAGCCCACCGACCCGGACTTCGACCGGCGGATCTTCGTCCCGTCCGGATCGGGCGGCGCGCCGGAGTGGATGGCCGGCGGCTCGTACGCGGTGGTGCGCCGGATCCGGATGCTGCTCGACGACTGGGAGAAGCTGCCGCTGGACCGGCAGGAGAAGGTGATCGGGCGCCGGAAGTCCGACGGGGCCCCGCTCACCGGTGGCTCCGAGACCACCGCACTCGATCTGGACAAGCTCGGGCCGGACGGGAAGCCCGTCATCCCCGACAACGCCCACTCCCGGATCTCCGCCCCCGAACAGAACGGCGGGGCGGCGATGCTGCGCAGGCCGTTCTCCTTCCACGACGGGATCGGTCCGGACGGAACGCCGGACGCGGGGCTCCTCTTCGTCTGCTGGCAGGCGGACCCGCTCAGGGGCTTCGTCCCGGTGCAGCGCAAGCTCGATCGGGGCGACGCGCTGTCCGCGTTCATCCGCCACGAGGCGAGCGGGCTCTTCGCGGTCCCGGGCGGGCCCGCCGAGGGCGAGTACGTGGGCCAGCGCCTGCTGGAGGCCTGACCGTCCCGACCGGAGGGGCGCCCCGCCGGTGCGGCGGCCCTCTCCGGCGGCGAGCATTAGGGTGACGTCATGTCCGCCACCCGGTACACCTATCTCGGCCCCGAAGGCACCTTCACTGAGGCGGCGCTGCGCACGCTGCCCGAGGCCGCGACGCGGGAGCTCGTCCCCATGGTCTCGGTCCCGGCCGCCCTCGACGCCGTGCGGAACGGGGAGGCCGCCGCCGCGCTCGTCCCGATCGAGAACTCGGTCGAGGGCGGGGTGACCGCGACGCTGGACGAGCTGGCCTCCGGCGAGCCGCTGATGATCTACCGCGAGGTACTCCTCCCGATCGCCTTCGCGCTGCTCGTCCGGCCCGGGACCAAGCTCTCCGAGATCAAGACGGTCACGGGCCACCCGGTGGCCCAGCCGCAGGTCCGGAACTGGCTGCGGGCCCATCTGCCCGAGGCGGTGTGGGAGTCGGCGGCCTCCAACGCGGACGGCGCCCGGCTGGTGCAGGAGGGCCGGTTCGACGCCGCCTTCGCGGGGGAGTTCGCGGCGGCGACGTATGGCCTGGAGGCGCTGGTCACGGAGATCCACGACGCGGAGAACGCCGAGACGCGGTTCGTGCTCGTGGGTCGGCCGGCCCGGCCGGCGGCTCCGACGGGCGCGGACAAGACCTCGGTGGTGCTGTGGCTGGGTGACGATCATCCGGGTGCCCTCCTCGAACTGCTCCAGGAATTCGCGGTGCGCGGGGTGAACCTGATGCTGATCCAGTCCCGGCCCACGGGAGCGGGGATCGGGAACTACTGCTTCGCCGTGGACGCCGAGGGCCATATCTCGGACCGGCGGGTGGGCGAGGCGCTGATGGGCCTCAAGCGGATCTGCCCCAAGGTGCGGTTCCTCGGCTCGTACCCCCGGGCGGGCGTCTCGGTGGAGGACGTGTCGGCGCTGCGGCGCGGGACTTCGGACGTGGAGTTCATGGAGGCCTCCGACTGGCTGACGAGGGCCCAGGACGGTCGGGCCTGATCCGATGGTGGAGGAACTCCCGCGTCGGCGTGATCGGTCGTCCACAGGTACGGACCACTAGTCCTACCTGCATACTTTTCAGTTACCCACAGAAGTTATCCACAGGCGCCTTGTGGGTCCTGGGGACAAGTCGACACCTCGCCGAGACAAGGTCGACAAATCGCCCCCCTCACTCTCCGCCCATCCGTGCGCCATCCACAGCACCCTCCTGGCGTTCCCGTCAGCAACCCTCTGTTGACCCACCCGTTGGAGCGACCAATTCCCACCCAAATGAGTGTGTGAAGGGTGTTTGATCACGGAATTCCCAGGCACGATGAGCGGAATCCCCGGGCCCTTCTCTGTAGTCCACAGATTTTCCGCACAGCCTGTGGATAAGTGAAGGGGACGACTCCGCCTACCGACATTTCCCCGGGTCTCAATTCGGGCGAATCAACACGCGCCCCCTTATCCGGTGGGGGCACGCGAACGCGCACCGGTAGCCTGGTGGGGTGATTGACCTTCGCCTGCTCCGTGAGGACCCCGACCGTGTTCGCGCCTCCCAGCGCGCCCGTGGAGAGGACGTCGCGCTCGTCGACGCCCTGCTCTCCGCCGATGAGCGGCGCAGGTCGTCCGGCGTCCGCTTCGACGAGCTCCGATCCGAGCAGAAGGCGCTCGGAAAGCTGATCCCCAAGGCCACCCCGGAGGAGCGCGCCGAGCTCCTGCAGAAGGCCGAGCAGCTCAAGACCGACGTCAAGGCCGCGGAGGCCGAGCAGAACGAGGCCGACGAGACGGCCAGGCAGCTTCTGCTCCAGCTCGGGAACATCGTCCACGCGGACGTGCCCGTGGGCGGCGAGGAGGACTTCGTCGTCCTCGAGACGCACGGCACCATCCGCGACTTCGCGGCCGAGGGCTTCGAGCCCAAGGACCACCTGGAGCTGGGCGAGGCGCTCGGCGCCATCGACGTCGAGCGGGGCGCCAAGGTCTCCGGCTCGCGCTTCTACTACCTGACCGGCGTCGGCGCCCTCCTGGAGCTCGCCCTGGTCAACGCGGCGATCGCCCAGGCCACCGAGGCCGGCTTCATCCCCATGCTGACCCCGGCGCTGGTCCGTCCGCGCGCCATGGAGGGCACCGGCTTCCTCGGCCAGGCCGCGGAGAACGTGTACCACCTGGAGAAGGACGACTACTACCTCGTCGGCACGTCCGAGGTGCCCCTCGCCGCGTACCACATGGACGAGATCATCGAGGCCGACAAGCTGCCGCTGCGGTACGCGGGCTTCTCGCCCTGCTTCCGCCGCGAGGCCGGCACGTACGGCAAGGACACCCGGGGCATCTTCCGCGTCCACCAGTTCGACAAGGTCGAGATGTTCTCGTACGTCGCTCCGGAGGACGCCGAGGCCGAGCACAAGCGGCTCCTGGAGTGGGAGAAGCAGTGGCTGACCTCGCTGGAGCTGCCGTTCCAGGTCATCGACGTCGCCACCGGTGACCTCGGCGCCTCCGCCTCCCGCAAGTTCGACTGCGAGGCGTGGATCCCGACGCAGGGCAAGTACCGCGAGCTGACCTCCGCCTCGAACTGCGACAGCTTCCAGGCCCGCCGCCTCTCCGTCCGCCTGCGCGACGACAAGGACGGCAAGAAGGTCGTGCAGCCGCTGGCCACCCTGAACGGCACGCTGTGCGCCGTACCGCGCACGATCGTGGCGATCCTCGAGAACCACCAGCTGGCCGACGGCTCCGTGCGGGTGCCCGAGGTGCTCCGTCCGTACCTCGGCGGCCGCGAGGTCCTGGAGCCGATCGCCAAGTGAGCCCCTTCCCCTACCGCCTGGTCGCGACGGACCTCGACGGCACGCTGCTGCGGTCCGACGAGTCCGTCTCGGACCGCACGCGGGACGCGCTCGCCGCGGCGACGGCGGCGGGTGCCGCGCACATCGTGGTCACCGGCCGGGCGGTGCCCTGGACCCGGCACATCCTGGACGACCTCGGCTACCAGGGGATCGCGGTGTGCGGGCAGGGCGCGCAGGTCTACCACGCCGGTGAGCACCGGCTGCTGACCTCGCTGACCCTGGACCGGCAGCTCGCGGGGCTCGCGCTCTCCAAGATCGAGGCGGAGGTGGGCCCGCTGGCGCTGGCCGCCAGCCGCGACGGCCTGGAGGGCGAGGTCCTGATGGGTCCCGGCTATCGGGCCCATGAGGGACCGCTGCCGTACGTGCCGTACGAGGACCCGGCGGAGCTGTGGGCGGCGCCGCTGACCAAGCTGTACATGCAGCATCCGACGCTGTCCGACGACGAGCTGACCCGGGCCGCGCGGGAGACGGTCGGCGGGCTCGTCGACGTCGTCATGGCGGGCCCGGGCATCGTGGAGATCCTCCCGCTCGGCCTCAGCAAGGCGACCGGCCTGTCGCTCGCGGCGCGTCGGCTCGGTGTGAAGGCCGCGGAGACGATCGCCTTCGGCGACATGCCGAACGACATCCCGATGTTCGGCTGGGCGGCGCACGGCGTGGCCATGGGCAACGCCCACGAGGAGCTGCGGGCGGTGGCGGACGAGGTGACGGCCTCGAACGAGGAGGACGGCATCGCGCTCGTCCTGGAGCGCCTGCTGGCTGCCTGAACCGGCGACACCCGGACGAAGGCCCGCTCCCCTCGGGGAGCGGGCCTTCGCGGGTCGCGGCCCGCGCGGACCGGAGTCCGCACGCTCGAAGCGGCCGCACCCGGGGGATCCCCCGTGTCCCCCGCGTACAACTAGTGTGCGTCGGGCGGCCGTTCGGTGGCGACCGGTTTTCCGCCGGCCGGCGCTCCGCGGGTCAGCGGGTGGCAGGCCAGGCCGATCGCCAGCGAGATCGCGTGACCGAGGTCGGTGTACGTACGGTCGGTGGCGAGCGGCACGAGGAAGAACGCGACCACCGCGGCGAGGTAGAACAGGCGCCAGGGGTACGGCAGCCGGTAGGTGAGGATCCCGGCCGAGGCGGCGAGGCCGTAGCTGACCCCGATGTCGACGACGTGCGCCATGCTGCGCGGCACGTCGTGGAGTCGGATGGCCGCCAGGACCACCTGCTGGCTGACGAGCGTGGCCGCGATGTGGGCGGTGGCGACGGTGAGGAGCCATTTCGGGGTGCCGAGCCAGCGTTCCACGGGGGCGTGGAAGACCTCGAAGAGCACCGCGTACAGCAGGAAGTCCGACGGGTTCTCGATCCAGAACGCACTGCTCAGCAGGGCCCGCATCGGGTGGTGCGCGAGCTGGTGGAGGTTGCTGCTGTTGCGGTGGAGGAGGTAGGTGTCCAGCGCGGCGGGGGAGAGCGCGATGACGAGGCTGGTGATCGCGATGACCGCCAGCCACACATGCGTACCGGGTGACGAACGCACCCACGACCTGATCGGCCGGGACGGTTCGCCACCCGGGGAGGTTTCGCTCGGCACCTTTCAGTGCCTATCACCCGGAGCCGGGAGAAACCTCAGAAATTGATCATGTGTCCGGCAATGCCGTGGATCGCTTCCTTCACGGCCTCGCCCAGCGTCGGGTGCGCGTGCACGTTCCGGGCGACCTCGTGGACCGTGAGGTCCCACTGCTGGGCCAGCGTCAGCTCGGGCAGCAGCTCGGTGACGTCGGGGCCGATCAGGTGGGCGCCGATGATCTCGCCGTACTTCGCGTCGGCGACGATCTTCACGAAGCCGGTGGCGTCGCCGAGGCCGTGCGCCTTGCCGTTCGCGACGAACGGGAACTTGGCGACCTTGACGTCGAAGCCCTTCTCGCGGGCCTGCGCCTCGGTCCAGCCGAAGCTGGCGATCTGCGGCTGGCAGTAGGTGGCGCGCGGGATCATCGGGTAGTCGAGCTCCATCGTCTCGGCGTCCCCGATGGTCTCGGCCGCGATGACGCCCATGGCCTCGGCGGTGTGCGCGAGCATCAGCTTCGCCGTGACGTCGCCGATGGCGTAGATGTGCGGCACGGAGGTGCGGCAGCGGCCGTCGACGTCGATCGCGCCGCGCTCGGTCAGCGCGACGCCGGTGTTCTCCAGGCCGTAGCCGGTGACGTTCGGCGCGAAGCCGATGGCCTGGAGGACCTTGTCGGCCTCCAGGACCTTCTGGGCGCCGTCCTTGCCGGTGACCGTGACGCGGACCTGCGGGCCGGACTCGTCGATGGTCTCGACACGGGTGGAGGTCAGGACGTCGATGCCGAGCTTGCGGTACTGCTTCGCGAGCTCCTTGGACACCTCCTCGTCCTCCAGCGGCGCGATCCGGTCGAGGAACTCGACGATCGTGACCTTGGTGCCGTAGTTGTTCAGGACGTACGCGAACTCGATGCCGATGGCGCCGGCGCCGGCGATGACGATCGACTTGGGGGCGTCCTCGGCGAGGATCTGCTGCTCGTACGAGACGACGCGGTCGCTCAGCGAGGTGCCGGGGAGCATCCGCGGGCTGGCGCCGGTGGCGATGATGCAGTTGTCGAAGGCGATCGTCTCCGAGGTGCCGTCGGCCTTGGCCACCTGGAGGGTGTTCGCGTCGAGGAAGGTGCCCCGGCCGCTGAACTCGGTGATGCCGTTCTTCTTCATCAGGAAGTGGACGCCCTTGACGCGGCCGTCCGCGACCGAGCGGCTGCGGCGGTAGGCGTCGCCGTAGTCGAAGGTGACGGTGCCGTCGACCTTGATGCCGAAGGTCTTCGCCTCGTGGTTGAAGATGTGGGCGAGCTCGGCGTTGCGCAGCAGCGCCTTGGTGGGGATGCAGCCGACGTTCAGGCAGACACCGCCCCAGTACTTCTCCTCGACGACCGCGACCCGCTTGCCCAGCTGGGCGGCGCGGATGGCGGCGACGTAGCCGCCGGGGCCAGCTCCGAGTACGACGACGTCGAAGCGGTCTGACATGACTGACTCCCGAGGGTGGTGAGGGTGTTCGGCACACGTACGAGCCCACAGTAGTCCGGTCGCTGCGGCCTGGCCGGGGAGGCGAGGGAGCTCACTTGTAGGATGACTGGGCAACCGGGCGAATGGAGGATTTCGATGGCGCTCAGGACGGCGGGGCGGACCTCGCTGGTGGACTCCGTGGTGGAACAGCTGCGCACACAGCTCGCCGACGGGGAGTGGGCGGTCGGCGACCGCATCCCGACCGAGCACGAGCTCGCGCAGCAGCTCGGCGTCGGCCGCAACACCGTCCGCGAGGCGGTCCGGGTCCTCGTCCACGCGGGCCTCCTGGAGTCCCGCCAGGGCAACGGCACCTTCGTCAGGTCGACCGCCGACCCGTCCGCCGTGCTGCGCGGCGTCCGGCACGCGGGCGCGGCCGACGTCCTCGAACTCCGGGTCGCCCTGGAGGCCGAGGCCGCCCGGCTCGCGGCCACCCGGCGCGACGCGCACGACCTGCTGCGGCTGCGGGCCGCCCTGGCCGGTCTGCGCGAGGAGGGCGACCGGGACGCGGACGCGGACCTCGCCTTCCACCTCGCGGTCGTCGGCGCGACCCACAACGCGGCCTTCGTCGAGGTGTACCGCTTCTTCTCCGCGCAGGTGCACGAGGTCCTGGTGGAGGCCCTCGGCGACCGGGAGATGCCCCCGGTCGACATCGACGCCCACGAAGCCCTGGTGGCGGCCGTCGAGGCCGGCGACCCGGAGGCGGCGGAGCGCCAGGCCCGCGAACTGCTGCGGGTCCCGATGGAGACGGTCGCGGCACTGACGGGACAGGACCAGTGAGCTCCGGAACACGTGCGGGTACGGGAAGGGGCACGGGTACGGACTCGGGGGCGCCGCTCACGGGCCCGGGAAGGGGCACGGGCTCCGGAACGCGTACGGACTCGGAAGCCGGTCCGGGCTCCGGTACGCGTACGGGCTTCGGGAGGCGTGCGGGCTCCGGGACGCGTACGGAGGCGGAAGTCCGCGGGCTCGTCGACGCCGAGGCCGGGGTGCGGACGTCGACCGAGGGGACGGCGGCCCGGCGCGCCCTGCTCGCCCACCCGGCACTGCTCCTGGTCGGCATCGTGCTGGCCTCGCTCAACATGCGGGTGGCGCTGGCGAGCGTGGCACCGCTGGTCGGCGAGATATCCGCCGCCTTCGGGCTCTCGTCGACCGCGACCTCGCTCGTGACCTCCGTCCCGGTGCTCTTCCTCGGCCTGGGCGCCCTGGTGGCGCCGTGGCTCGGCCGCCGGTTCGGCGCCGAACGCGTGCTGTTCACGGCGCTCCTGCTGCTCGGCGTCGGCATCCTCGCGCGCGTACTGCCGTCCGTGTACGCGCTGTACGGCGGCGGGATCCTCGTCGGCACCGCGATCGCCCTGCTCAACGTGCTGATGCCGGGCCTGATCAAGCGTGACTTCCCGGACCGGGCCGCCTCGATGACCTCGGTCTACACGGGCGCGATGATCGCCGGCGCCACCGTCGCCGCGGCGGCCGCGGTCCCGCTGGAGAAGGCGTTGGGCGGCGGCTGGGAGGCCTCCCTGGGCTTCTGGTCGCTGCTCGCCGCGGTCGCGGCCCTCGCCTGGCTTCCGCAGGTACTGATCGCCCGGGGCCGCACGGGGCACGAGGTACGGGCCGTCCCGGCCGGCGGCGCCCGCCCCGTGAGCGTCTGGCGCTCGGCGCTCGCCTGGCAGGTCACCCTCTTCATGGGGCTGCAGTCGCTGTGGTCGTACGTGCTGATCGCCTGGATGCCGACGATCTTCACCGACCACGGGATGAGCCGCTCCACGGCCGGCGTGATCTTCGCCTTCAACAACCTGATCCAGGTCGCCGGTGCCTTCGTGGTGCCGCTGCTCGCCGGTCGGATGCGCAGCCAGCGCCCGCTGATCGTGCTGGTCACGACGCTGGTCGCGGCCGGTTACGCCGGACTGATGGTGGCGCCCGTGGAGGGCGCCTGGCTCTGGTCGGCGGTCCTCGGCGTCGGTCAGGGCGGCGCCGTCGGCCTCGCCCTGACCCTGATCGTGCTGCGCTCCGGGGACGCGGTGACCGCGGCCGGGCTGTCCGGCATGGCCCAGACGGTCGGCTATCTGCTGGCCGCCGCCGGGCCGCTGGCCGCCGGCGCCCTCCACCAGGCCACCGGCTCCTGGACCCTGCCGATCTGCGTGGTCCTCGGCGTCTGCGCGGCGGCCGCGGGCGTCGGACTGCTCGCCGCCCGGGACCGTACGGTCTGACGCCCCGCCCGGGGCGCCTACTCCTCGCCGGCCAGCTTGAGCGTGCGCAGCTTGTGGCCGGCGAACCAGGTGGCGCCGAGGGTGACGGCGACCAGCAGCACCGTCGCCGTCGGCAGGGCCACGTCCGACGTGACCAGGCCCTCGCCGGTGACCTTCTCGGCCAGCGCGAGCGCCCACTGCTGGACGCTGAGGGTGCGGGCGCCGGAGATCAGGGAGCCGAAGAGCGCCTCCCACACCAGGGCGTAGACCAGGCCGATCACCACGGCGTGCCGGCTGACCGTGCCGAGGAGCAGGAAGAGCGCACTGTAGGCGATGGAGGCGACCAGCGCGGCGACCATGTAGGCGACGGCGACCTGCTGCCCGTTCCCGTTGAGGATGAAGCCGGCGATCAGCGTCGGCACGGCCGAGAAGACCATGGTGACGGCTATGGCCACGATCAGCTTGGTGGTGATGATCGTCGACCGCTTCACCGGCTTGGAGAGCAGGTAGACGATGGAGCCGTCGTCGATCTCCGGGCCGATCGCGCCGGTGCCGGCGATGACGCCGATCAGCGGGACCATCGTGGCGAGCGCGAAGCCGCCGAGGAGGTCGGCCGCGACCTGGTCGTCCGCGCCGTTGAGCATGCGGACGGCCGCGGCGATGACCAGGAGCAGGGCGGGCAGGAGGAAGAGGATCGCCGCCCGGCGGCGGCCGAGGAGGGCCCGGTAGGTGAGCCGGGCGACAGTGGGGTCGTACATCGGGGTCGTACTCCTTTCAGGCCGCGACGAGATACGAGAAGACGGATTCGAGGGACTCGTCGGAGGGCGAGACCGTCAGCAGCCGGATGCCCCGCTCCCGCGCGACCTTCGGCAGCAGCTCGGTGAACCGTCCGAAGTCGACGGCCTGGATCCGCAGTCCGCCCTCCACCGCGTCGACCTCGATGCCGGCCGTGGACGGGTCGGCGATCAGGGCGGCGGCGAGCGCCCGGTCGTCGCTGGAGCGGACGAGGTAGCGGTGCGGCCGGTCCGTCATCAGCCGGCGGATCCTGCGAAAGTCGCCGGAGGCCGCGTGCCGTCCGGCCACGATCACCTCGATGTGGGAGGCGAGCTGCTCGACCTCCTCCAGGATGTGCGAGGAGAACAGGACCGTGCGGCCTTCCGCGCCCATCCGCCGCAGCAGGTCCATCAACTGCATGCGCTGGCGCGGGTCCATGCCGTTGAACGGCTCGTCGAGCAGGAGCACGGACGGCTCGTGGACGAGGGCCGAGGCCATCTTCACGCGCTGCCGCATGCCCTTGCTGTACGTGGCGATCTTCCGGTCCTGCGCGTACTCCATCTCGACGGTGGCCAGGGCCCGCTGGGCCTCCGCCGCGCCGAGGCCCTGGAGTTCCGCGTTGGCCACGACGAACTCGCGGCCGGTGAGGAAGTCGTACATCGCCTCCCGCTCGGGGACGACGCCGATGGAGCGATAGACCGACTCGTTGCGCCAGACCGGCTCGCCGTCGAGGGTCACGCTGCCGGTGGACGGGTCGAGGAAGCCGCCCATCATGTTGATGAGGGTGGACTTCCCGGCGCCGTTGGGGCCGAGGAGGCCGGTGACGCCGGGGCCGATCGACATCGTGATGTCGTTGACCGCCACCACGTTCCCGAACCAGCGCGAGACGTGGTCGATGTGCAAGGTGCTCACAGTCCGACCTTTCGGTAGCGGCGCATCAGGATGCCGTAGCAGGCGGCGACCAGGCCGAGGACGACCAGCAGGTAGACCACGCCCAGGCCGGCGCCGACCTCCGCCTCGCCGGGGAAGGAGGCGGGGGCACCGAGGAAGGCGTTCTGCAGGCCGATGACGAGGGTGAGGGGGGAGAAGAGGCCGAGGAAGGGGATGGCGTCGGTGTTGTCCGTGGCGTAGGAGACGCCCTGGAGGGTGGAGACCGCTCCGTAGGTGATGGTGAGGACGGCGATCACGGCCGCGACGCCGAAGCCGCGGCGCGGGGTGAGCGCGGCCATGACCAGGCCGACGCCGGCGAAGAGCGCCGACAGGATCGCGACGGAGACGAGGCCCTGCCCGAACAGCTTGGCCTGCTCGGCGAAGTCCATCTTGGCCAGCATCGAGCCGATCCACAGGATCAGCAGCGGGGTGGCGGTGAGGATGAAGAGCGCCGAGGCCATCGCCCCGTACTTGGCGAGCACGTAGTCGACCCGCTCGATGGGGCGGGAGAAGTACAGCGGGACCGTGCGGAACCTCAGGTCGCGGGAGACCGACTGGGGCGCCTGGGAGGCCAGGTAGACGGCGATGACGAGCTGGAGGAGGACCGCGTACTGGGTGTACTCGACGAACAGCTTGTCGGCCTTGGTGTACACCGAGATGGCGACGATGATCAGCGCCGGTACGCACATCACCGCGAAGAGCAGCATCGGCAGCACCTTGGACTTGGCGCTGCGGCCCAGTCCGTACGCGCCGCGCAGCGACTGCGAGAACAGGGACCGGCGCGCGTACGCCCGGCCGAGGCGCGGACCGTCGTAGGACCGGTAGCCGATGTTGTGGATCCGGGTCGTGTCGGGGGCCTGGGAGCTCATCGAGCAGGCACCTCCTCCTGGTCCGTCGCCTTGAAGACCTCGGCGATGTGGTGGCGGCGCTGCTCCATGCGGACGAGACCGAGGCCGAGCGCGGCGACGGTGTCCCGCACGAGGTCGTACGTCTCCTCGCCGGCCGCCTCCAGGAGCAGGATGTGACCGGCGCCCGGCAGGCCGTCCTCCACGCCCGCGTGGACCGTGACGCCGGCGGAGGCCAGGGCGTCGCGGAGCGCCGCCGTGCCGTCGGGGCACGTGTCGGAGTCGGTGACCTCGACCGCGAGCGTCGTGGTGGTCCGGGTGAAGTCGCTGGTGGAGCTGGAGCGCAGCAGCCGGCCGCCGTCGATGACGACGACGTGGTCGCAGGTGCGCTCCAGCTCGCCCAGCAGGTGCGAGGTGACGAGGACGGAGATGCCGAAGTCGGTCCAGATCCGGCGGATCAGTCCGAGCATCTCGTCCCGGCCGACCGGGTCGAGACCGTTGGTCGGCTCGTCGAGGAGGACCAGCTTGGGGTCGTGGACGAGCGCCTGGGCCAGCTTCACCCGCTGCTTCATGCCCGTCGAGTAGCCGCCTATCGGGCGGTAGCGCTCCTCGTACAGGCCGACGTGGCGCAGGGTGTCGGCGGTCCGCTCCCGGGCGGCGGTCGCGGGCAGCCCGGACATCCGCGCCATGTGGACGACGAACTCGGTGGCCGAGACGTCCGGCGGAAGGCAGTCGTGCTCGGGCATGTACCCGACGCGCTCACGGATCTCGGGGCCGTGGGTCCGGACGTCGAGGCCCAGGACCGCCGCGGTGCCCTCCGTGGCGGGGGAGAGTCCGAGCAGGATTTTGATCATCGTGGACTTGCCGGCTCCGTTGGCACCCACCAGTCCGGTCACACCGGGCCCGATGTCCAGGGAGAGCCGGTCGAGAGCGGTCACCCGGGGGAACCGCTTGCTGAGGCTTTCGGTGGCGATCACAGTCACGCTTCGACGGTAGTGGCGTGCACCACAGCAGTCGTCAGACCAACGGCTCGATCCTTCTCCCACTTCAGGAGTACAAGCCCGTAAGGGCGTCGCGACGAAAGTCTTTTTCCCGGGGTCGGTGGCCGAGGTTTTCCACAGGGCGTCGCCCGCCCCCTTGACGCAGCCGCCGGGCATTGTCACATTCATCGGTGTCAAGTTACGAACGCGTAGCGCATCCGGGCGCTCACACGGGACGGCGGGTGGCATGGCCTCAGCAGTGAAAGGCGAACTCTCCGCGGAGCTGCGGGGGTTCAGGGAAGTACAGCGGCTCTCCTACGAGTGCGCGGAAGCCGTCGCGGCCCAGCTCAAGCCGGGCGTGACCGAGCGCGAGGCCGCCCGGATGCAGCGGGAGTGGCTCTCCGAGCGGGGCGTGCGGGACTGGTTCCACCGGCCCTTCGCCTGGTTCGGCGACCGCACGGCCTTCGTGGACTTCAGGATCCCCCTGCAGTTCTTCCCCACGAACCGGCGCCTGGAGGCGGGGATGCCGTTCATCCTCGACATGGCGCCGGTCCACAAGGGATACACGGCCGACATCGGCTACAGCGGCTGCCTGGGCCTCAACCCCCTGCACGACAAGCTGCTCGCCGATCTGGAGGCCCACCGCGAGCTGATCCTGCGCGAGGTGCGCGAGCGCCGCACGCTGCGCGAGATATACGAGGACGTGGACCGGCTCATGGTCCGCCAGGGGTACGTCAACCGGCACCGGGCCTACCCCTTCGGCGTCATCGCCCACAAGATCGACCGGGTGAAGGAGCGCCGCTGGACGCCGACGCTCTTCGGCTTCGGCACCCAGTCGCTCAAGGGGCTCGCGAGCGACGCCCTGCACGGCCACCGGGACGGCTGGTCCCCGCTCTGGTCGCCGTACAAGTTCTCCGACCACCCGCCCATGCCCGGGCTGTGGGCGGTCGAGCCGCACCTCGGATTCCGGGGGACGGGCGCGAAGTTCGAGGAGATCCTGGTCGTCACCGACTCCCGGGACCCCGAGCAGAGCGCTTTCTGGCTGGACGACGATCTGCCGCACGTGCGGCGCTGGAACGAGGGAGCGGTCTGATGACGGGGCTGAACGGGGCGCGGGAGCGCTGGGTCCGGACGGGCGGGATCGAGCTGTGCGTCGCCGAGCTCGGCGACACGGACCGGCCGACCGTCCTGCTCGTGCACGGGTACCCGGACTCCAAGGAGGTGTGGTCGGAGGTCGCGGCCCGGCTGGCCGAGGAGTTCCACGTGGTGCTGTACGACGTCCGGGGCCACGGCCGGTCGACGGCACCGGTCCCGCTGCGCGGCGGCTTCACGCTGGAGAAGCTGACGGACGACTTCCTCGCGGTCGCCGACGCCGTCAGCCCGGACCGACCGGTCCACCTCGTCGGCCACGACTGGGGCTCGGTGCAGTCCTGGGAGTTCGCCACCGTGTCGCGCACGGAGGGCCGGGTCGCCTCCTTCACCTCGATGTCGGGGCCCTCGCTCGACCACTTCGGGCACTGGCTCAAGCAGCGGATGACCCGGCCCACCCCGCGGCGGGTCGGCCAGCTCCTCGGCCAGGGCGCCAAGTCCTGGTACGTGTACATGCTGCACACGCCCGTGCTGCCGGAGCTCGCCTGGCGCGGCCCACTCGGCAAGCGCTGGCCGAAGCTCCTGGAGCGGATGGAGAAGCTCCCCGCCGGCGACTACCCGACGTCCTCCCTGCCGAACGACGCGGCGCACGGCGCCTGGCTCTACCGGGACAACGTCCGGGCCCGCCTCGGCAGGCCGCGCCCCGACGCGTACGCGCACGCGCCCGTGCAGCTGATCACGCCGACCGGGGACGCGTTCCTCTCCGAGCGGCTCTACGACGACCTGGGCACCTGGGTGCCGGACCTGACCCGGCGCACCCTGCCGGCCAAGCACTGGGTGCCGCGCACCCGGCCGGACCAGCTGTCCGCCTGGATCGCCGAGTTCGTCCGGGCCAACGAGGACGCGGCGACCAAGGCGCCGGGTCTCCGTCGGCCCGTCGCGGCGAAGAGCGGCGTGAAGCCGGAGTACGCGGAGCGGTTCGGCGGCCAGCTCGTCCTGGTCACCGGGGCGGCCAGCGGCATCGGCCGGGCCACCGCCTTCGCGTTCGCGGAGGCCGGTGCCCGGGTGGTGGCCGTGGACCGGGACACCGAGGGGGCGGTCCGTACGGCCGAGATGGCGCGTCTGATCGGTGCCCCGGAGGCCTGGGGCGAGACGGTCGACGTCGCCGACGAGCAGGCGATGGAGAAGCTGGCCGCGAAGGTGGCGGCCGAGTACGGCGTCGTCGACGTCCTGGTCAACAACGCGGGCATCGGGCTCACCGGTTCCTTCTTCGAGACCTCGGGCGAGGAGTGGAAGCGGGTCCTGGACGTCAACCTGTGGGGCGTCATCCACGGCTGCCGCTTCTTCGGCGCGCAGATGACCGCGCGCGGTCAGGGCGGCCACATCGTCAACACCGCCTCGGCGGCGGCCTTCCAGCCCTCCCGGGCGCTGCCCGCGTACAGCACCTCGAAGGCGGCGGTGCTGATGCTCAGCGAGTGCCTGCGCGCCGAACTGGCCGACCAGGGCATCGGGGTGTCCGCGATATGCCCCGGCATCGTCAACACCAACATCACGGCGACCGCGCGGTTCGCCGGGATCACGGACTCGGCGGAGGAGAAGCGGCGGCAGCAGAAGGCCTCCCGGCTGTACGGCCTGCGGAACTACCCGCCGGAGAAGGTCGCGGACGCGATCCTGGGGGCGGTCCTGCACGACCGGGCCGTCGTCCCGGTGACCCCCGAGGCCCGGGGCGCCCACTTCCTGTCCCGGCTCAGCCCGGGAGCCCTGCGGACCCTGGCCCGCTGGCAGCCGCCGACGTAACCGGCGGGGCGGGGCGGGGCCGGGGCTGGGCCGGTGGTCAGGCCGTCATGATCAGCGGGGCCGGGCCGGGGCCGGGCCGGTGGTCGCGGCGGTCTGGCCGGCAGGGCCTGGTCCCGGGTCGGCGGTCGTACGATCCCTCCCAGGAGGGGCCCCGCGGCGGCGGGGCGGAGGACGCGGGTGGTGGGAGCGGGTTTGGCCGAGCAGTCAGCACAGCCGGAGTACCGGATCGAGGATCTCGCCCATCACAGCGGGGCCACGGTCCGGACGATCCGCGCCTACCAGGACCGCGGTCTGCTGCCCCGCCCCGAGCGGCGGGGCAGGTCGAACGTGTACGGGGACGCGCACCTCGCGCGGCTCCGGCAGATCGCCGACCTCCTCGACCGGGGCTACACCCTGGCCTCGATCAAGGAACTCCTGGAGGCCTGGGACACCGGCCGGGGGCTCGGCGGGGTGCTGGGCCTGGTCGCGGAGGTCCACGGGCCGTGGACGGACGAGGAGGCGGACCGGATCTCCCGCGCGGAGCTGGACGCCCGCTTCGGCGGCACGCCGGACGAGGAGGCCATCCGGGAGGCGGTCGAGCTCGGCGTACTGGAGCGGCTGCCGGGACGGGAGGGCGAGGAGTACCTCGTACCGAGCCCGCAGGAGCTGGCGGTGGCGGCCGAGTTGTACGCGGCGGGTGTGCCGTTGGCGGCGATCACCGGTCACCTGAGGGAACTTCGCGATCAGGTCGAGCACATCGCGTCCCGTTTCCTGGAGTTCACGACCGAGCACGTCTTCGCGCGCTATCTGGAGCACCGGCCGCCGACGGACGCGGACGCGACCGAGGCGGCGACGATGGTGCGGCGCCTCAGGCCGCTCGCCCAGCAGACGGTGGACGCGGAACTGGCGCGGGCCATGCGCTTGTTGGCCACCCGCCATCTCCAGATCCACCTGTCGCCGGATCCGCCCGTGGAGAGGGACGACCAGCCGCGCGCGGTGTCGCTTCCGGCCGGGACGATACGGGCCGTGCAGAGCCTGGTCGGCGCGGAGGGCGTCGAGGCCTTCATCGCGGCGGCCACGGAACGAGAGGTAAGCAAAAGGACATTGGACGCACTTGCCGCAGGACGGCACAAAGGCGAGTAAATTCAATAAATACCTTGCCCCGACGGCCCCGTTGTCCACAGAATCTCAAACTAGCTTGTGGATAACTCCACTTGCTTGTGGATCAAACCTGAACGGGGAAGAAATCGAGATGGATGAACGACGCACCGTGAAGGTGTCGAAGTACCTCTCCAAGCATCTGCGCCATCAGCCCGAGCGCATCGGGCTCGTCCTCGACGCGCACGGCTGGACCGAGATCGACGACCTCCTCCGGGCCGCCGCGGAGCACGGCTTCCCCTTCACCCGCGAGGAGCTGGACCACGTCGTCGCGACCAACGACAAGAAGCGCTTCGCCGTCGAGGGCACCCGCATCCGGGCGAGCCAGGGCCACACCGTCGCCGTCGACCTGGACCTGCCGGTCGCAGAACCGCCCGCGTACCTCTACCACGGTACGGTCGCGGGCCGGCTCCCCTCGATCCGGGCGGAGGGGCTGCGGCCCATGGCCCGCCACCACGTCCACCTCTCCCCCGACCGTGAGACGGCGAGCCGGGTCGGCGCGCGCCGGGGCCGGCCCGTCGTGCTGAGCGTCGACGCCGGCGCCATGCGGCGGGCCGGACACGTCTTCCGCGTCAGTGCCAACGGGGTCTGGCTGGCCGACGCCGTCCCGCCGGAGTTCCTCCGCTTCCCGTCCTGAGCCCGCGTCCCGGGACCGTGCGGCATGATCGCTCCCATGGCCCACCCACACCTGCCCAGCACCGAAGCCGCCGTCACCGCGATCCGAGAGATCGCCCAGGAGTTCCACCTGGAGATGACGGTGACCGACGACATCGGCGCGGACCAGACCTCCCGGCGCACCTCTTCCGGGGCGTTCGCCGTCCTCGACCCGGACGGATCGCTGCCGCACGAGGCCTACGTCGAACTGGGCGGCTCCCCCTCCGTCACGGTCCAGGTCTTCCCGGAGGACGACGCCAGGATCACCGTGGACGGGATCGAGTTCGCGGACGTGCCCCGCGACGCCGTCCCCGCCTTCCTCCGCTCCGTCCACGGCGGCCTCGCCCATGTGAAGGGACGGTTCTTCCCACCCGGCTGGTGGCTGATCGTCCCGCTGCCCGGCGACGAGACGTACAAGGAGCTCGTCCCCGGCGCCTCGCTCACCCCCTGGTTGAACAGCAGGGTCCGCTGACCCCTCCGCGGTCTCCTTCCGCGGTCTCCTTCCGCGGGCTCCTTCTGCGCCTCCTTCCGGGGCGGGCCCTGGTTCGGTGCCGTCCCCACGTTCACCCGTCACGTCCCGTGCCGCGAGAGGGGCAAAACCGCTCACTTCCGAGGGAATCGCGAGCGCCGGGAGAGGGTCGGCGGTACGCGGCCGGGAAGACGGTGGCCATGGGTGACATTCTCGTCGGCGCGTGTTCATGGACGGACAAGGAGCTGCTGTCCAGCGGCTGGTACCCGGAAGGCCACCGCGGCGCGGAGGCCAGACTGCGGTACTACACCACGAAGTTCCCGTTGGTCGAAGTGGACGCCACCTACTACGCGTTGCCCAGTACGCGTAACAGCACTCTCTGGGTCGAGCGGACGCCGGCCGGTTTCCGGTTCGACGTGAAGGCGTTCTCGTTGCTGACCGGGCATCCGACGCGACCCGGCGCGCTGCCGGCCGATCTGCGGCCGGCGGTGGCCGGGCGGCGCGGTCGAGCGGAGGTGGACCCCGGGCTGCTCGACGAGGTGTGGCTCCGCTTCAGCGGAGCCCTTGAACCCCTGCGCCGGGCGGAACGCCTGGGGACGGTTCTCTTCCAGTTCCCTCCGTGGCTTGCTCCGGGTGCGTCGGCGACGTCGGTGCTGCGCCAGTGCCGGGAGCGCACCGAGGGCTGGCCGGTGGCGGTGGAGTTCCGGCATCCCGACTGGTGGCGTCCGGACCGGTCCGACTCCACCTTCGGCCTGTTGGCGGAGCTGGACCTGGCCGCCGTGGCCGTGGACATGGTGCAGTCACTCCCCACGTCCATCCCGCCGGTCACCCCGGTCACCTCCGACCGGCTCGCGGTGGTGCGCTTCCACGGCCGCAACCGCGCCTGGGGGACCGGCACGAAGGAGGAGCGGTTCCGCCATCGGTACACGCCCGAGGAGCTCTCCTCCTGGACGCCGTCCGTCCGCGTGATGGCCGACCGGGCCCGCGAGGTCCACGTCCTCTTCAACAACTGCTGCGGCGATGCGGCCGTCCGCGCCGCCGAGACGATGAGCCGTCTGCTCGGCACGCAGTCCGACGCCGATCGGTCGGACGGCCCGGACGGCCCGGACGACGCGGGCAACGCGGACGACGCGGACGGCCCGGCGCTTCTGTTCTGAACGGCCGGGTGGGCGGGCCGTCCGTCCGGTGCCGCAGGAGCGGTCGAGCCGCGTGCGCCGAGGGCGAGGGACGCCCTCGGCGTGCGGATCGCCCGGGCTCCGCCCGAGTGGGAGCCCGCTGGAGTCGACGCCCGGCCGGAGCGGTCCCGTAGGGTCGACGGCATGCGACTGAGCACGGTGATCCTCCCCATCCACCGGTGGAGCGAGGGGCAGAAGATCTGGCGGCGGGCCGAGGACCTCGGCTTCCACGCCGCGTACACCTACGACCACCTCTCCTGGCGGAGCTTCCGCGACGGCCCGTGGTTCGGCGCGCTGCCCACGCTCACCGCGGCGGCGACGGCCACCGAGCGACTTCGCCTCGGCACCCTCGTGACCTCGCCGAACTTCCGGCATCCGGTGACGCTCGCCAAGGAGCTGATCACGCTGGACGACGTCTCCGGCGGGCGGGTCACCCTCGGCATCGGCGCGGGCGGCAACGGCTTCGACGCCACCGCGCTCGGACAGGAGGCGTGGACGCCGAAGGAGCGGGCCGACCGGTTCGGCGAGTTCGTGGCGCTCCTCGACCGGCTCCTCACCGAGGACGCGGTGACGGAGCGGGGCACGTTCTACTCGGCCGACGAGGCGCGGAACGTCCCCGGCTGCGTCCAGCGCCCGCGGCTGCCGTTCGCGGTGGCGGCGACCGGGCCGCGCGGGCTGAGGCTGACCGCGCGGTACGGGCAGGCGTGGGTGACCACCGGCGACCCGAAGCTGTACGAGGAGGGGACGCCCGAGCAGTCGGTGGCGGCCCTGCGCGGCCAGGCCGAGAAGCTCGCCAAGGCTTGCGCCGAGGCCGGGCGGGACGTCGCCGAGCTGGACAAGGTCCTGCTGACCGGTTTCACTCCGGACCGGGGCCGGCCGCTGGAGTCCGTGGACGCCTTCGTCGACTTCGCCGGGCGTCACCAGGAGCTCGGCTTCACCGAGCTCGTGATCCACTGGCCGATCGCGGACTCCGACTTCGCCGCCGACCAGACCGTCTTCGAGAAGATCGCCACCGAGGCGCCCGCCCAACTCGGCTGAGCGCCTCGGCCCGCCCAACTCGGCTGAGCCTCCCGGCCCGACCAGCTCGGCTGAGCGCCCCAGCTCGTCCAGGGGCGGCGCCCGTCAGGCCGTGCGCCTGGCGTGGCTCCGCCACAGGGCGAGCAGGACCGGAGAGTCGGCCGGTGCGGGGCGGGCCGGGCAGACGTCGAAGTGGCTGACCCGGCACCTGTCGGACGGCACGGCCGCGCCCAGGTTGACCGCGGTCCCGTCGCCGCCGACACGCCAGCGTCTGCCGGCCGGGACGAGTCGGGCCGTCAGCTCCCCGGGCTCGATCATGACCCAGCGCCCGCGCACCGTGCGGTGCCAGTCGGCGCGGGCCCCGCACCGGTCACAGGCGGCGAGTGCCGGAGCCCGCTCGTCGGGCGCTCCGCTCTCGGGCCCGACGAGGTCCTGTACGGCACCTCTCTCCCGTGACCCGCTCTCCTCCCGTACGACACCCCCGGCCCCGCACAGCGTCCGTACGCCGCTTCCCTCCCCTACGGCACTTCCCGGACGCGTCCGCTGCGCCACGACGCGGGCTCCTTGGGCCATGACGCCTTGGGCCATGACGTCTGCCAGGCCCGCCAGGACGTCGCCCACCAGCACCGGATCCCGCGTGGGGTATGCCGCTCCGGCCCGCTCGCACTCCGCGCAGAGGGCCATGCCGAGGCTCGCGACCCACGTCCCGCACGGCGCACCGCAGGAGTCGCACTCCGCGCTTCGTCGGCCCGCGACCATGCCCCGCCCCTCCCCGGAGACGTCGTCAGCTCCCGAGGGGTATTCCCCGCCACGTCGGAAACGAACGGGTGTTTACGGCCACGTCCTGGCACACACCGCAGTGCGCCGGTCCCCGCGGGTCCTCCCGCTCAGCCCGGGCGCTTCGGCAGATGGCGGTAGCCCGGGTGCACCCCGGGGGTGAGGCCCTGCTGCTCGGCGATCCGCCCCAGGAGCACCGTCAGCCGGGCCCGGTCCTCCTCGTCGAGCGCCGCGAACAGGTCGTCCTCGTGCAGGGCGGCGACCTCACGGATCCGTCCGAGCACGCGGCGCCCGTCCTCGGAGACGTACAGCTCGTGGTGGCGACGGTCCTCGGTGCTGCGGCGCCGCTCGACGAACCCCTTCTTCTCCAGGTTGTCGATGAGCGCGACGACCCGGCTCGGGACGACGCCGAGGTCGGCGGCGAGGGAGCGCTGACTCCGTCCCGGCTCCATGGCGATCATCCGCAGCAGGCCGACGTCCGGCGGGGCGAGGCCGAGCTCGCCGACGCGCTCGCCGAAGCGTCCCGCCGCGTGCGCCCCGAGCTGGGCGAGCAGGAACGCTCCGCCGCGCGGGGGCGGGGGCGCCGCCGCTCCGGGATCTTCCACTGGTTGCCGGTCACTGCTCACGGGGCTATCGTACGCGACCAGAATGATTCTCCACTGTGAACTATTCTCATGAGAGAACGGACTGGACCGGTGTCTGCAGCAGAGAGCCGAACCACCCCCTGGCCGACCGAGGCCCCCCGAGCACGCCGGGAAGCTCAGGGAGGGCCTCCGCCCGGCGTGCTCGCCGTGGTGTTCACCGGGCTGTTCCTGGCCGGGCTCGTGCTCGGCACCGTGCTCGCCGACGGCGACCCCTTCCCCTCCCCCTTCGGCGAGACCGGCGAGATCGTGGCGTATTTCCGCACCCACTCCGACGCCGTCCGGATCTCCGGCGCCCTCCAGTTCGCGGCCTCGATCCCGCTGGCCGTCTACGCCGCCACGGTCTCGGCCCGGCTGCACCGGCTCGGCGTCCGCGCCCCCGGCGCGACCATCGCCCTGGCCGACGGCCTCCTCGCCGCCGGCTTCCTGCTGCCCCGTCGCCGCACCCGGAAGGAGAACTGACATGCCCGAGAACACGACGGACACGGACAAGAAGCTCACGGACAAGCTGGTGCGCTTCCAGCAGCCCGAGAAGACCCTCCGCTACCTGGGCGAGCTGCCCGACACCCGCCTCGCCGAACTGTTCGGCCTGGACACCGAGACGTACCGGACGCTCCTGCGCGGCCTCGACGAACAGACCCGGGACACCGCCGCCGAGCTCCTCGAGGACCCCGCCTTCGCCGCCCATGCCGACCGGCTGCCCTTCCGGCCCGGGCAGCGGGTCGTGGCCCTCGGCGAGAGCACCACCGCCGACCGGCTCTCCTGGTTCTCGATCCTGCGCCACCTCCTCCCGGACGGCGTCGAGCTCGTCAACCTCGCCGTCTCCGGTTCCACCACCACGCAGGCCCTCGCCCAGCTGCCCCGGCTCGGCTTCCTGCGCCCCGACTGGATCCTGTGCATGCTCGGCGCGAACGACGCCCAGCGGCTGGGCCGCGGTGCGGGGGCCGCCGGCACCCGGCTGGTCAGCGAGGCGGAGACCGAGCGCAACCTCCTCGCCCTGCGGGACCTCGCCGGGGGCGGGCTCGCCGGCCCGGACCGCTGGATCTGGCTCACCCCGAGCGCGGTGGACCAGGAGCGGGCCGACGCCTACCCGCACTTCCGCCGCGCCGGGATCGGCTGGGCGAGCGAGGACGTCGACGGTGTCGCCGACTTCCTCCTCGGGCGCCCGGAACTCACGGTCGACACCCGGCGGGTCACCGCCGGCCTGCACCTCGACGACGGCGTCCACCTCACCCTCGACGGCCAGCGGGCCGTCGCCGTCGCCCTCGTCGACGCGCTGGCACGGCGGGCGGGGACGGCAACGTCATGAGGCTCATGCTCTTCGGCGTCAACGGCGGTACGGGCGCGCGGCCACACCGACATGGCCCGGCTGGAGAGCTTCGTACGGTCGCCCGCCGCGGACGGCACCGTGTGGACGGTGGTCCGGCCCCCGATGCCGACCGACGGCCCGCTGACCCGCGCCTACCGGACCGCGGAGAACGCCCCTCTGGTACGGCCGAAGTCCCTCTCCCGCGCCGATCTCGCGCACTACCTGCTCACCCACGTGGACGACCGCCGCGCCCACCGGGCCGTCGTGGAGGTCGCGTACCGAGAACCCCGCACGAGCAACCGCACCGCGGGCCCACCCGCTCGACCCCGCGCACGGACCCACCCACATCCGCGATCCCGCCCACGTGATTCCGCGCACTCATATGTGCAGCTCCTCGCACGCCCGTGCGTCCGGTACGGAAGAATGGTGCGGTGACCTCTCCCCGTTCCCCGCGCCCTTCCGCCCCGGTGGCCCGGCTGATCGCCACCGACCTCGACGGCACCCTGCTGCGCGACGACAAGTCCGTGTCCCCGCGCACGGTCGCCGCCCTCGCGGCCGCCGAGCAGGCCGGGATCGAGGTCTTCTTCGTCACCGGCCGCCCGGCCCGCTGGATGGACGTCGTCAGCGACCACGTCCACGGCCACGGCCTGGCGATCTGCGCCAACGGCGCCGCCGTCGTCGACCTCCACTCGGGAGGCACCTTCCTGGAGGTCCGCCCGCTGGAGCGGCCGGTCGCGCTCGACGTGGTCCGCGCCCTGCGCGCCGCCGCACCGGGGACGTCCTTCGCCGTCGAGCTCACCACCGGCATCCACTACGAGCCGCAGTACCCGCCCTTCTTCCTCGACCCCGGCGCCACCGTCGCCACCGCCGAGAAGCTCCTCTTCGAGGAGAAGCCCGGCTCGGCCGCCCCGGTGCTCAAGCTGCTCGCCCAGCATCCCGAGCTCGACCCGGACGTGTTCCTCGCGCTCGCGCGGGAGGCCGCGGGCGACCGGGCCGCCTTCACCCGCTCCAGCCCGACCGCCCTCATCGAGATCAGCGCGCTCGGCGTCTCGAAGGCCTCCACCCTGGCCCTGTGCTGCGCCGAGCGCGGCATCGCGGCCGAGGAGGTCGTCGCCTTCGGCGACATGCCGAACGACATCGAGATGCTGAGCTGGGCCGGCCGCTCGTTCGCCATGGGCAACGCCCATCCGGACGTCATCACCGCCGCTTCGGGCCGCACGGTCGGCAACAACGACGACGGTGTGGCCGTCGTCATCGAACGACTCGTCGCCGAAGCGCTCGCCGACAGGCAGGCCACCGACCGGAACGGCGACAGCGAGACGGCGGGCTGAAGCGGCACTCCCGGCCGCGAACTGAAGCGGCGCCCCGGCCACGAGCTAGAACGGCACCCCGGCCGCGAGCTGGAGCGGCGCCTCCCCGTCGCAGGGCCGCAGGCTAGAGCGGCGCCTCCCACACCACCGTCGTTCCCCCGCCGTCCTCGCCCAGGCCCGGGTCGCACCAGCTCGCGCCGCCCAGCGACTCGGCCCGGCGCGCCAGATTGCGCAGGCCGCTGCGCCGGCCACCCGCCGGGATGCCGATGCCGTCGTCGGCGACCGAGAGGCGCACCCCGGCGGAGCCGTCCGGCAGGGTGACGCCGGCGTCGACGACGACCTCGATGCGGCTCGCCTCCGCGTGCCGGAACGCGTTCGAGAGCGCTTCGCGCAGGGCGGCGACGAGGTTCTTGCCAGTGAGCTCGCCGACCGTCGAGTCGATCGCGCCGAGGAAGCGGTGCGCGGGCTTGAAGCCGAGCGGCACGGCCGCCATGTTGATCTCCCGCAGGACGCGGGTGCGCAGTCCCGACGGGGCCTCGGCGGGGCCCTGCTGGAGCGCGAAGATCGCCGTACGGATCTCCTGGATGGTCACGTCCAGCTCGTCCACGGCCTTGCCCACGCCCTCGCGCACGGCCGGCACGATCGACCTCCGCTGGGCGCTCTCCAGCATCATGCCGGTGGCGAAGAGCCGCTGGATGACCAGGTCGTGCAGGTCGCGGGCGATCCGGTCGCGGTCCTCGAAGACCGCGAGGCGCTCCCGGTCGCGCTGAGCGTCGGCCATCATCAGGGCGAGGGCGGCCTGCGAGGCGAACTGGGTGGCGAGCGTCCGCTCGGTCTCCGTGAACTGCCGGGCGCCGCGCACCCGGGGGGTGGCGAGCGCGCCGAGGACCCGTCCGCCGCTCTGCAGCGGCAGCAGCATGCTCGGCCCGTACGAGGACGTCAGCCGACTGGTCATGCGCGGGTCGTTCGAGGCGTCGGCCACGAAGACGGCCTCGCCCTCCAGGAGCTCCTTCACGACGGCGGTCTCGGGCGGGATCACCATGCCCAGCGACTTCGTGGGCCGGGGCGAGGAGACGGCGACGACCTCCAGGCCGCCCTCCTCGGCGGGCAGCAGCACGATCCCTGCGTCCGCGTCGGCAAGCCTGCGGGCCTGCTCGGCGACGACCGTGAGGGCGTCGTCCGCGTCACCGCCGGAGAGCAGGGCGGTGGTGACGGCGACCGAGCCGTCGATCCACCGTTCGCGCTGCCGGGCCGCCTCGTACAGGCGGGCGTTGCCGATCGCGATGCCGGCCTCGGTGGCGAGGACCCGGACCATGTGCACGTCGTAGTCGTTGAACTCGCCGCCGCCGCGCTTCTCCGCGAGGTAGAGATTGCCGAAGATCTCGCCCTGGACCCGGATGGGGACGCCGAGGAAGGTCCGCATCGGCGGATGTCCCGGCGGGAAGCCCGCCGCGCGCGGATCGGTGGACAGATCGGCGAGGCGGATGGTCTGCGGGTCGCGGATCAGCGCGCCGAGCAGCCCCGCGTGGCCGTCGGGGCGGTGACCGATCCGGCGGACCACGTCCTCGCCGACGCCGAAGGTGACGAAGTCGGACAGGCCCTCGCCCTCCTCGTCGACGACGCCGATGGCGGCGTACCGGGCGTCGGCGAGTTCGGCGGCGGTCTCGCAGATCCGGTCGAGGGTGGAGCGGAGTTCGAGTCCGGTGCCGACCGAGCGCATGGCCTCCAGGAGCTGCGGCACGCGGGCGGTGAGCTCCGTGGACAAGCCCTGGAGGCTGCGGGTGACCTGGGTGGCGGCTTCCAGGGGGTCCGGGGCGCCGGATGCGGCAGCGGTCATGGACGTGAGCCTAGTAAGTCCTATTTGGCAAGAAAAGTCGGCCTCCCCGTACCGGTCGCCGCGGAGATGGCGTCGCCCGTGGCGCGGGAAGTGGCGAGCAGATCGGTCTCCCGCTCCTGTTCCAGCATCCGGCGCAGCGGGCCGTCCGCCGCCGCGAGCTCGGTGTACGGGCCGCGCTGCACGGTCCGGCCCTCGTCGAGGACCACCACCTCGTCGACGGCGTCGAGACCGTGCAGCCGGTGGGTGATGAGAACGGTGGTGCGGCCCTCGGTGGCCCGGAGCAGGTCGTCGGTGAGCGCGTCGGCGGTGGCCAGGTCCAGGTGCTCGGCGGGTTCGTCGAGGACGAGGACCGGGAAGTCGGCGAGGAGCGCCCGGGCGAGCGCGAGGCGCTGCCGCTGTCCCCCGGACAGCTGCGAGCCGTGCTCGCCCACGAGCGTGTCGAGTCCGGCGGGCAGTCCGTCGACCCAGTCGAGCAGCCGGGCCTGGCGCAGCGCCTCGCGCAGTTCCTCGTCGTCCGCGCCCACCTTGGCGAGCCGCAGGTTCTCGCGGACGGAGCTGTCGAAGAGGTGGGCGTCCTGGGCGCAGAGCCCGACGAACCGCCGGACCGCGTCGCCGTCGAGTTCCCGGGCCGGTACGCCGCCGATCCGGTACGTGCCGTGCTCCACGTCCAGGAACCGCAGCAGCACCTGGGCGAGCGTGGTCTTGCCGGAGCCGGAGGCGCCGACGACCGCGACCCGGCGCCCGGCCTCCAGGGTGAGCCCGAATCCGTCGAGCGCGAGCCGCTCCTGTCCGGCGTGCCGGGCCGAGAGCCCGGCCAGCTCCAGTGGGAACGGGTCCGCCGGGGGAGCGGCGGGCGTCCGCGGCTCGTGTACGGGGACGGGGGCGTCGAGCACCTCGAAGACCCGCTCGGCGCTGCGCTTGATCCGCTGCCGGTGCTGGACGGCGAGCGGCAGGCCGGTGACGGCCTCGAAGGCGGCGAGCGGCGTCAGGACGATCACGGCGAGGGCCACCCCGTCGAGCCGGCCGTCCCGTACGGCCTGGACGCCGACGAGCGCGGCGGCCGCGACCGTCAGGCCGCAGACCAGGGCCGAGAGGCCGGCGCCGAGCGCGGTGGCGGCGGCCTGCCGGGAGGCGATGGAGGTGAGGGCGCGGTCGGCGTCCCGCGTCCGCTCGATCCGGCCCCGGAGCGCACCGGCGACGGTCAGTTCGGCGCAGCCACGCAGCAGGTCGGCCACGGCGGTCGCCAGGGTGCCGCGCGCGGGGGCGAGCCGCCGCTCGGCCCGGCGCGCGAGGGCTCCGCCGGCCGCCGGCACGGCGACTCCGGCGATCAGCAGGCCCACGGCGAGGACGGCACTGGCCTCGGGCAGCAGCCAGGCGGTGAACCCGGCGGAGGCGACGCCCACGACGAGCGCGGCGCCCACCGGGAGCAGCCAGCGCAGCCAGTAGTCCTGGAGGGCGTCGACGTCCTGGACGAGCCGCGCGAGGAGGTCGCCGCGCCGGGTGCGGCCCAGCCCGGCCGGGGCGATCCGCTCCAGGCGCCGGTAGACGGAGACCCGCAGGTCGGCGAGCATCCGCAGGACGGCGTCGTGCGAGACGAGCCGCTCGGCGTACCGGAAGACGGCCCGGCCGATGCCGAAGGCGCGCGTGGCGGTGACGGCCATCATCAGGTAGAGCACGGGCGGCTGTTCGGAAGCCCGGGAGATAAGCCACCCGGACACGGCCATGAGCCCCACGGCGGACCCGAGCGCCAGGCTACCGAGCAACAGCGCGAGCACCATCCGCCCCTTGAGCTCGCCGGCCATGCCCCGGACACGCCCCAGCACCGACCGCCGCCCTGGTGTGGGCATCTGTTCCGCATAGGGCGAGGGGGGTCCCCCCTGCTCGAGCGAAGCCGAGAGCTCGGGGGAGGGTGGGCACACCCCACCGGCAACGCCGCCGTCTCCCGGACCCGCACCCCTGGCGCCTACGGTCGCGGTACCCGCACCCTTGGCACCGCCGGTACGAGGCGCACCAACGGTCACCACCCGATCCGCGACCGCGAGCAGCGCAGGCCGATGCACGACAAGCAGCACCGTCCGCCCCGCCGCGAGCCGACGAACCGCTTCCACGACCCCCGCCTCCGTAGAACCGTCGAGCGCCGCCGTCGGCTCGTCCAGCAGCAGCAGGGGCCGGTCCGCCAGGAACGCCCGGGCGAGCGCGAGCCGCTGCCGCTGCCCCGCCGAGAGCCCCGCGCCGTCCTCGCCGAGCGGGGTGTCGAGCCCCTGCGGCAGCCCCGCGACGAACCCGTCCGCCCCGGCGTCCCGCAGGGCGTCCCGTACCGCCTCGTCGGAGGCGTCCGGACGGGCCAGCCGTACGTTCTCGGCGACCGTCCCCGCGAAGAGGTACGGGCGCTGCGGGACCCAGGCGATCCGGGACCGCCACTCCTCCGGGTCGAGCGTCGCCAGGTCGGCGCCCCCGACCCGTACGGAACCGCCCTCCTCCGGCACCGCGAACCCCAGGACGACGTCGAGCAGCGTCGACTTCCCGGCCCCGCTCGGCCCGACCAGGGCCACCGTCTCGCCCGGCTCGACCGTCAGCGTCGCCGCGTCGAGCGAGGGCTCGGCGCGCCCCGCGTGCCGGACGGTCACGCCGTCGAGCTCAAGGCGTACGGACTCCGGGGCGCCCGCCGTGCCACCGTCCCGTACCGGCTGCTCCAGGACGTCGAAGATCTCCTCCGCCGCCGCGAGCCCCTCCGCCGCCGCGTGGTACTGCGCCCCCACCTGCCGCAGCGGGAGGTACGCCTCGGGCGCCAGGATCAGAATGACGAGCCCGGTGTAGAGATCGAGTTCACCGTGGACGAGCCGCATGCCGATCGTCACGGCGACGAGCGCGACCGACAGGGTCGCCAGGAGTTCGAGGGCGAAGGAGGAGAGGAAGGCGATCCGTAGCGTGCGCATCGTCGCCCGGCGGTACTCCGAGGTGATCGCGCGGATCGACTCGGCCTGGGCCTTCGCCCGGCCGAAGATCTTGAGGGTGGGCAGGCCGGCCACCACGTCCAGGAAGTGGCCGGAGAGCCGGGAGAGCAGCCTCCACTGCCGGTCCATCCGGGCCTGGGTGTACCAGCCGATGAGGATCATGAAGACCGGGATGAGCGGCAGCGTGACCACGATGATCGCCGCCGAGATCCAGTCCTCGGTGACGATCCGGGCCAGGACCGCCACCGGCACGACCACCGCGAGGCCCAGCTGCGGCAGATAGCGGGCGAAGTAGTCGTCGAGAGCGTCCACGCCCCGCGTGGCGAGGGCGATCAGCGAACCGGCCTTCTGGCCGCTCAGCCACCCCGGTCCGAGTGCGGCCGCGCGGCCGAGGAGCCGACCGCGCAGTTCGGACTTGACCGCGGCGCTCGCCCGGTGGGCGGCGAGCTCGGTCAGCCAGGAGACGAGCCCCCGTGCCCCCGCGACTCCGGCGAGCAGCAGCAGGGGCGTGGTCAGGTCGGCGACCGACTGGGCCTTCTGGAAGGCCCCCACCACGATCTCGGCGATGAGCATCGCCTGGGCGATGACCAGCGCCGCTCCGACGAGGCCGAGCACGACCACCGCGCTCAGGAAGAGACGGGTGGCCCTGGCGTACCGGAGCAGGCGCGGGTCGATCGGTTTCACGTGAAACATGCCCTTCTGGAGAGCGTCGGCCGCCGAGTGCCGACCGGTGGGCGTCGGCGGCCGGGTGGTGACTAGTGAGCGTCGGCGATGTGCTGCGTACCGATGCGCTTGCGGAACACCCAGTAGGTCCAGCTCTGGTAAAGCAGCACCAGCGGGGTCGCGATCGCCGCGCACCAGGTCATGATCTTGAGCGTGTACGGGCTGGAGGACGCGTTCGTCACGGTAAGGCTCCACTCGGGGTCGAGTGAAGACGGCATGACGTTCGGGAACAGCGCCAGGAAGAGCATCGCCACGGCGGCGGCGATCGTCACGCCCGAGAGCGCGAACGACCAGCCCTCACGCCCCGCCTTGATGGCGGCGATGGCGCCGACCAGCGCCACCACGGCGACCAGCATCGCCGCGAGGCTCCAGCCGTCCCCCGTGTCGACCTGGGTCCAGAGCAGGAAGCCCAGGGCGAGCACCGCCGTGACCAGGCCCAGCTTGAGCGCGAGCGCCCGCGCCCGGACCCGGATGTCCCCGACCGTCTTGAGCGAGGCGAAGACCGCGCCGTGGAAGGTGAAGAGGGTGAGCGTGACCAGACCGCCGAGGATCGCGTACGGGTTGAGCAGGTCCCCGAGGGTGCCGACGTACTCCATGTCGCCGTCGATCTTCACGCCCCGGACGATGTTGCCGAAGGCCACGCCCCAGAGGAACGCGGGGATCAGCGAGGTCCAGAAGATCGCCTGCTCCCAGTTGCGCTGCCAGTTCTCCTCGGGCCGCTTCACCCGGTACTCGAAGGCGACGCCCCGGACGATCAGGCAGACCAGGATGAGCAGCAGCGGCAGGTAGAAGCCGGAGAACAGCGTCGCGTACCACTCGGGGAACGCGGCGAAGGTCGCGCCGCCGGCGGTGAGCAGCCACACCTCGTTGCCGTCCCAGACGGGCCCGATGGTGTTGATGAGGACCCGCTTCTCGGCCCGGTCACGGGCGAGCAGCTTGGTCAGGATGCCGACCCCGAAGTCGAAGCCTTCGAGGAAGAAGTAGCCGGTCCAGAGGACGGCGATGAGTACGAACCAGACGTCGTGGAGTTCCATGCCTCGATCTCCTCAGCCTCAGTACGAGAAGGCCATGGGCCGGTCGGGGTCGCGAGAGTCCCCGCCGATCTTGGTGGGCGGGTTGAGGTCGTCCTCGGTGAGCTCCGGCGGGCCCGCCTTGACGTACTTGACGAGGAGCTTGACCTCGATGACGGCGAGGATCGCGTAGAGGGTGGTGAAGACGATCATCGAGGTGATGACCTCGCCCTGGGAGACGCCGGGGGAGACCGCGTCACGGGTGCGCAGCACGCCGTAGACGACCCAGGGCTGACGGCCCATCTCGGTGAAGATCCAGCCCCAGGAGTTGGCGATCAGCGGGAACGCCATCGTCCAGAGGGCGATGATCCAGTACCACGTGCCCAGGCGGGGGCTGAGCGCCTTCCGCTTGAACAGGACCAGGTTCGGCACCTCGTCCTCACCGGTCCGCATCCCCGGTGCCAGCATGAACTTCTTCCGGGTCAGCCAGAGACCGAGCATGCCGATGCCCAGCGAGGCCATGCCGAAGCCGATCATCCAGCGGAAGCCCCAGTAGGCGACGGGGATGTTGGGCCGGTAGTCGCCGGGGCCGAACTTCTCCTGCTCGGCCTTGTTCACGTCGTTGATGCCCGGGACGTACGAGCTGAAGTCGTCGTTCGCGAGGAAGGACAGCAGGCCGGGGACCTCGACGGCGACCGTGTTGTGGCCCTTCTCGACGTCGCCGTAGGCGAAGACCGAGAAGGGCGCGGGCGCCTCGCCGTCCCAGAGCGCCTCGGCGGCGGCCATCTTCATCGGCTGCTGCTTGAACATGACCTTGCCGAGCAGGTCGCCGCTGATGGCGGTGCCGAGACCGGCGATGATCAGCGTGATCAGACCGAGCCGCAGCGAGGTCCGCATGATCGGGATGTGCTTCTTGCGCGCCAGGTGGAAGGCGGAGATGCCCACCATGAACGCGCCGCCGACCAGGAACGCCGCCGTCATCGTGTGGAAGAACTGGGTGAGCGCGGTGTTCTGGGTGAGCACCTGCCAGAAGTCGGTGAGCTCCGCCCGGCCGCGCTCCTTGTCGATGCGGTAGCCCACGGGGTGCTGCATCCAGGAGTTGGCCGCCAGGATGAAGTACGCCGAGAGGATCGTGCCGATCGACACCATCCAGATGCAGGCGAGGTGGATCTTCTTCGGCAGCTTGTCCCAGCCGAAGATCCACAGACCGATGAAGGTCGACTCGAAGAAGAAGGCGATGAGCGCCTCGAAGGCGAGCGGGGCGCCGAAGATGTCGCCGACGAAGCGAGAGTAGTCGGACCAGTTCATGCCGAACTGGAACTCCTGCACGATCCCGGTGACCACGCCCATGGCGATGTTGATCAGGAAGAGCTTGCCCCAGAACTTCGTCGCCCGGAGGTACTTCTCGTTCTCCGTCCGGACCCAGGCGGTCTGGAGCCCGGCGGTGAGCGCGGCGAGGGAGATCGTCAGGGGGACAAAGAGGAAGTGGTAGACGGTGGTGATGCCGAACTGCCAGCGCGCCAATGTCTCCGGCGCCAAAGCTAGGTTCACGTCGTCTTCTCCTTACGTCGACGTGGGTCACAGCGGGCAGTCTGCCTGGCGGGTTCCACCCAAAGAGGGAGGAAACAGGGCACGCTTGTGAACGCGTTCACATTCACAAGCATTATGACTCATACGAAATCCGTACCGTCAATCGGGGGCCCCTCTACCGAAGGTGATCTCTTCCCAGGACCTTCAACATATTGTTGAATCGGGGGCATGACCCTTCGGATACGCATCATCTGGCCGGCCGGACACACCACGGCCACCCTTGAGGAGACCCCCACGAGCAAGGCGCTCGCGGGAGCCCTCCCGTTCTCCTCCACCGCCCGCACCTGGGGCGAGGAGGTCTATTTCGACACACCGGTCTCCGCCTCGGTCGAGGACGGCGCGCGCCAGGTCGTCGAGCCCGGCACCGTGGCCTTCTGGACGGAGGGCGACGCGCTCGCCCTCCCCTACGGCCCCACCCCGATCTCGCGGGGTGACGAATGCCGGCTGGCGAGCCCCTGCAATCTGCTGGGCGCGCTCGACGGCGACCCGCGGATCCTGGCCACCGTCAGGGACGGCGACCCGATCCGCGTCGAGGCCGCCGCGGGCTGACCGGCCCGACCCGCGGGAGTCCGTCAGCGGGCCGACCGGCCCGACCCGCGGGAGTCCGTCAGCGGCTGACCGGCCCGACCCGCGGGAGTTCGTCAGCGGCTGATCAGCCCTCCTTGCGGAAGCCCTCCGCCGCCTTCAGGAACAGGTCGTTGGCCTCGCACTCACCGATCGTGACGCGCACGCCCTCGCCCGCGAACGGCCGCACCATCACGCCGTGCCGCTCGCACTCCGCCGCGAACTCCATGGTCCGCTCGCCGAGCCGCAGCCAGACGAAGTTGGCCTGGGTGTCCGGCACGGTCCACCCCTGGGCCACGAGCCCCGCGTGGACCCGCTCGCGCTCCCCCACCAGCGAGCCGACCCGGCCGAGCAGTTCGTCCTCGGCCCGCAGCGAGGCCACCGCCGCGTCCTGCGCCAGCTGGCTCACGCCGAACGGCACCGCCGTCTTGCGCAGCGCCGCCGCCACCGGCTCGTGGGCCACCGCGAAGCCGACCCGCAGCCCCGCCAGGCCGTACGCCTTGGAGAAGGTGCGCAGCACGGCGACGTTGGGCCGGTCGCGGTAGAGCTCGATGCCGTCCGGGATGTCGCTGTCGCGGACGAACTCCCGGTAGGCCTCGTCGATCACGACGAGGACGTCGGAGGGCACCCGGTCCAGGAAGCGCTCCAGCTCCGCCCGGCGCACGGCGGTGCCCGTGGGGTTGTTGGGGTTGCAGACGAAGATCAGCCGGGTCCGCTCGGTGATCGCCTCGGCCATCGCGTCGAGGTCGTGCACCTCGCCCTCGGTCAGCGGCACCTGCACGGAGGTGGCGCCGCTGATCTGCGTGATGATCGGGTACGCCTCGAAGGAGCGCCAGGCGTAGATCACCTCGTCGCCCGGGCCCGAGGTGGCCTGGAGCAGCGACTGCGCGACGCCGACCGAGCCGGTGCCGGTGGCCAGGTGGGAGACGGGCACGCCGAAGCGGTTCGCCAGTTCCTCCGTCAGACCGGTGCAGGCCATGTCGGGGTAGCGGTTGAAGCTCGCGGCGGCGGCCAGCGTGCTCTCCATGACCCCCGGCAGCGGCGGGTAGGGGTTCTCGTTGGAGGACAGCTTGAAGGCCACGGGACCGCCCGCGGCGGCCGGCTTGCCCGGCTTGTAGGTGGGGACACCGTCCAGCTCGGCGCGCAGCTTGGGGCTGCCGGTGCTCGTCCCGCTGGTCTCGCTCACAGTGTGGCCTCCTCGACCGTCCGTACCGCCAATACTCCTCACCTTAAGAGGATTCGCCGCCGCTGCGAATGGGCTGTGGACAACAGGAGGGACACGCTGTGGACACGGCCCCGCTCGTGTTCCGGGAGAGGGGGGCGCGCGACAGGGTGGCGTGCGCCGGTGGCGGGCGCCGTGGCGCGCATCCCCCGTAGAGGTGAGTTGAGACCTCTTCGAGACCTCGCCCCCTCGCCAGGCCTACACCGTTCGATGGCCATAGATCACACGCCAGAAGCCCTAACTACCTTTGATTCAGCGCATCTTGGGCTTCTTCGATCATGCAGAAACGTGCCTGTCAACGCCTGCATATGCGACCGTCCCGACCGCCCCTCATCGCCCTACTATCGGCTCGCCATGACAGCAGCAGGGAAGCACCAGGTGAGCCGGGCACAGACCCGGGGAAGCCGGCAGGGCCGGGCAGGCATCCGGGACGTGGCCGCCGCCGCCGGGGTCTCCATCACGACTGTCTCCGACGCGCTCAACGGCAAGGGCCGACTCCCGGACGCCACCCGCCGCCACGTCCGCGAGGTCGCCGACAGGCTGGGCTACCGCCCATCCGCGGCGGCCCGCACGCTCCGTACCGGCAAGTCGGGACTCATCGGCCTGACCGTGACCACGTACGGGGATGAACCTTTCACCTTCACCGAATTCGCGTACTTCGCGGAGATGGCCAGAGCAGCCACATCGGCGGCGCTCGCCCGGGGCTACGCCCTGGTCATCCTCCCCGCCACCTCCCGCCATGACGTCTGGTCGAACGTCGCCCTCGACGGCACCGTCGTCATCGACCCCTCCGACCACGACCCGGTCGTCACCGAACTGGTCCGCCAGGGCCTGCCCGTCGTCTCCGACGGACGCCCCGCCGGCACCCTTCCGGTCACCGCCTGGGTCGACAACGACCACGAAGCCGCCGTCCTCGACCTGCTCGACCACCTCGCAGCCGCCGGCGCCCGCCGGATCGGCCTCCTCACCGGAACCACCACCGACACGTACACCCGCCTGTCCACCACCGCGTACCTCAACTGGTGCGAACGGGTGGGCCAGGACCCCGTCTACGAGGCCTATCCGGCGCACGACCCGTGCGCGGGCGCCGTCGCGGCCGACCGGCTGCTCGCCCGCCCGGACCGGCCCGACGCCGTGTACGGCCTCTTCGACCCCAACGGAACCGACCTCCTCGCGGCCGCGCGCCGCTACGGACTGCGCGTCCCGGACGACCTGCTGCTGGTCTGCTGCAGCGAGTCGACCGTCTACGCCACCACCGAACCGCCCATCACCACGCTCTCGCTCAAGCCGCGCCGGATCGGCACGGCCGTCGTCCAGCTCCTCATCGACGCCATCGAAGGGATCGACACCGACGGTCCGGTCGAGCAGGTGATACCGACCGAACTCATCATCCGCACCTCCTCGCAGCGACGTTCGCCACGCACCACGGTCAGCCCGCCACGCTCGCCGGCCAAGGACTGACACCACGGGCGGCGGCGCCCGAACCCGCCGTCATCCGAACCGCCGTCCCCGCCCCTGCCCGTGGGCAGGGACGGCGAAACCGATCACCGCACCGGGCTCATCCCTGGACTAGACCTTCACAATTCGGGCGAAACAATCGGCGAACCCGGAGTGAACCCGGATTCACCACCCCTGGTGCGTCACACGGAAGGGCCCTCATTCCTATGATGGGCGGACGACACCGCGGACCACCCCGACCAGGCCGGTCCGCGATGTGCAGGGCATCGCGACGGTGGTGGAGGGGTCGATGACTCAGGGGGCCGGTCAGGAGCCCGTGGTGCGCACGGCGACATTGCGTGACTTCCGCGTACCGCCGTACGCCCGCGTGCCCGTACAGGGCCACGCCGCCGAGCCGCCGTCCCCGGCGGAGCCGCCGACGGCGCCGCCGGGCGAGCCCGCTCCGGTCGAACGCCTGTCTGCCGTCGCGTATCCGGCATCCGCCGAGCACCTCCCCCCGATCGCCCCCTCCCCGGTCGAGGCCGTCCCGGTGCCGACCCCGCCGGCCGAGACCCTCCCGGCCGAGGCCCCTCCGGCCGAGGCGCCCCCGGCCGCGCCCGCCGCACCACTCCCGGCCGCCGCGCCGCAGACCTCCGCGCCGCAGGCACCCGCGCCCGCCGCACCGCCGGTAGCCGTGCCTGCCGCGCCTCCGGCCCCCGCCCCCATGCCCGCCGATCCGACCCTCCACCTGGGGCACCGGCTCGCCCCGGCGTACGCCGCCCCGGCCGGCTCCTCCATCGTCTCCGTCGCCACCGGCCACCCGGGCAACGCCTTCCCGGAGGGCGAGCCGCCCGAGGGCTACACCCCGACCGAGCGCGACCTCCCCGTCATCAACCGCGGCGACACCGTCCAGGTCCCCGTCACCACCGAACCGGCCCCCGCCCCGGAGCCCGCGAACGGCGACGGACCCGGCCCCCTCTACGTCGTCGGCGACGTCCACGGCTACCTCGACGAGCTCCTCGCCGCCCTGCGCGCCCAGGGCCTCATCGACGAGAACGGCGGCTGGGCCGCGGGCAACGCCCGGCTCTGGTTCCTCGGCGACTTCACCGACCGCGGCCCCGACGGCATCGGCGTCATCGACCTCGTCATGCGCCTCTCCGCCGAGGCCGCCGCCGCCGGCGGCTACTGCAAGGCCCTCATGGGCAACCACGAGCTGCTGCTGATCGGCGCCAAACGCTTCGGCGACACGCCCGTCAACTCCGGCGCGGGCACCGCCACCTTCCAGGCGGCCTGGCTGCTCAACGGCGGCCAGAAGCACGACATGGACCGGCTCCAGGACGTCCACCTCCAGTGGATGTCCCGGCTCGACGCCGTGGTGCGCGAGGACGACCACCTCCTCGTGCACTCCGACACCACCGCGTACCTCGAATACGGCCAGACCATCGAGGACGTCAACGACACGGTCCACGAGATCCTCAACCGGAACGACGCCGACGAGGTCTGGGACGTCTTCCGGAAGTTCACCAAGCGCTTCGCGTTCCGCGACGACGGCGGCCCGCAGGCCGTCCAGGAGCTGCTCTCCACCTACGGCGGCCGCCGGATCGTGCACGGCCACAGCCCCATCCCGTACCTCCTCGGCCAGGTCGGCACCGAGGACGGCGAGGACAGCGCGGGCCCGGTCGTCGACGGACCGCACGTGTACGCCGACGGTCTCGCGATCGCCATGGACGGCGGAGTGACCATGGCCGGAAAGCTACTGGTCGTCCAACTCCCCCTGAACGGCTGACGCATAACGCTGCGCATCCGGGGAAGGCGATTTCCGGAAAGACCCTGTCAGGCCGTGGTGTCACCGCAATACCATCGGGTCATCCGTAGCAGGCTCTCCTCCGTTTCCGCCCGACCCACCGTTTCCCACGGCTGATCCGGGCCTACGGAGCATCGGGGGATGCACATGAACGTGGCTCCGCACCTGCTGACCGAGGATCGCGCCGAGTACGAGCGGGTCCTCGACGACGCACTGAGCACCGCCCACGCACGTCCGGATCTCGCCGGAGTCGGAACGAGGCTCACGGTCGCGCAGCTGCGCGCCATGACGATGAACGCGACAGCGCTCATCACCACCGCCGCGGCCCTCGAGTACGACCACTTCGTGAAGGTCCGCGAGCAGAACCGGGCGGCCCTCGGGACCCGGACACCCGAAGCCGAACCGGGCACGGACACCGGCGCGGGCGCCGGCGTCGTCGCCATCGTCACCGTGCTGCTGCCCGTCCTCGCGGGCACCGCCGCCGCGATATTCCTGCTGGTCGGCGGGGTCCTGCACGCCCTCGCGCCCAGCGTGGTGTTCGGCGAGACCCTGCTGACGGCAGGCCTCGTCTTCGCCGCCCTCGCCGCCGCCGGCCTGCTCTCCGCGGGCGTCGGCCTCCTCGTGACCGCCCTGCGCAACAGGCCGGCCGCGGCGGACGGGGCCGCCACGGCCGACGACGAACTCTCCCTCGCCAGGGAGGCCTGGCGCCACGCCCTCCTGGAGCGCGGCATCCTCCCCTTCCTCCGCGACGCCCTCGCCGCCGCGGCGCCCCCGGACCCGACGGCGCCCTGAGGAACGGCGGGGCCGGGGCCCACCCGGCCGACGGCAGGAGGAACGGCGGGCCGGGACCACCCGGCCGACGGCAGGTAGACGCGGTTGCCGCTCGCCACGAACTCCTACGACTTCTCCGCCGTACCGACCTCGATCTCCCGCTGCGTGCCGCCGTGCTCACGCCGGATGTGAAAGGCCTCTACACCGGCCAGGCCGACCGGGTCCGCCTGCTCACCGAGGGCGGTCGGCAGATACGGGGGAAGACGCCCTTCGTCCCCGACACGAAGATCCCCGGCTGCCCGTCCGACTGGGTCGCCCGGATGATCCCGCCGGGCGACAGCGTGACGGAGTGCAGCATCCACCTCGTGACGGACGACGGTGCCAAGCCGTTCGCGGTGGGTTTCGCGGAGGCGGGCCAGCCGGGACTGGTGACCTGGCGGGCCCCCTCCGCTGAGGCGGCCGGGTCAGCCGGCCGACCCGCCGCCCGTCTCCGCCAGCGGCAGATACACGCGGTTGCCGGAAGCCGCGAACTCCTTCGACTTCTCCAGCATCCCGGCCTCGATCTCCTCCGGGGTGGCGTCCGCCTCGCCGCCGAACTGCTCCGTGATGCTTCTGCTGATCTTCATCGAGCAGAACTTCGGACCGCACATCGAGCAGAAGTGCGCGGTCTTCGCGGGCTCCGCCGGCAGCGTCTCGTCGTGGAACTCGCGTGCGGTGTCCGGGTCGAGCGCCAGGTTGAACTGGTCCTCCCAGCGGAACTCGAACCGCGCGTCCGAGAGCGCGTCGTCCCACTCCTGCGCACCCGGGTGCCCCTTGGCGAGGTCCGCGGCGTGCGCCGCGATCTTGTACGTGATGACGCCCGTCTTCACGTCGTCCTTGTTCGGCAGGCCCAGGTGCTCCTTGGGCGTGACGTAGCAGAGCATCGCCGTGCCCCACCAGGCGATCATCGCGGCGCCGATGCCGGAGGTGATGTGGTCGTACGCGGGCGCGACGTCCGTGGTCAGCGGGCCGAGCGTGTAGAACGGCGCCTCCTCGCAGATCTCCTGCTGGAGGTCGATGTTCTCCTTGATCTTGTGCATCGGGACGTGCCCCGGGCCCTCGATCATCGTCTGCACGTCGTGCCGCTTGGCGATCGTGTTCAGCTCGCCGAGCGTGCGCAGCTCCGCGAACTGCGCCGCGTCGTTGGCGTCCGCGATCGAGCCGGGGCGCAGACCGTCGCCGAGCGAGTACGTGACGTCGTACGCCGCCAGGATCTCGCAGAGCTCCTCGAAGTTCGTGTAGAGGAAGTTCTCCTTGTGGTGCGCCAGGCACCAGGCGGCCATGATCGAGCCGCCGCGCGAGACGATGCCGGTCTTGCGGCGCGCGGTGAGCGGCACGTACGGCAGGAGCACGCCGGCGTGCACCGTCATGTAGTCGACGCCCTGCTCGGCCTGCTCGATGACCGTGTCCTTGTAGATCTCCCAGGTCAGCTCCTCGGCCTTGCCGTCGACCTTCTCCAGGGCCTGGTAGAGCGGCACGGTGCCGATCGGCACGGGGGAGTTGCGCAGCACCCACTCGCGGGTGGTGTGGATGTTGCGGCCGGTGGACAGGTCCATGACCGTGTCGGCGCCCCACTTGGTCGCCCAGGTCATCTTCTCCACCTCCTCCTCGATGGAGGAGGTGACGGCGGAGTTGCCGATGTTGGCGTTGACCTTCACCAGGAATCGCTTGCCGATGATCATCGGCTCGATCTCCGGGTGGTTCACGTTCGCCGGCAGCACGGCGCGGCCCGCGGCGATCTCCTCCCGTACGACCTCGGGGGAGACGTTCTCGCGGATCGCGACGTACTCCATCTCCGGGGTGATCTCGCCCCGGCGGGCGTACGCGAGCTGGGTCACCGCCTGCCCGGCGCGGCCGCGGCGCGGCAGGCGGGGGCGGCCGGGGAAGACGGCGTCGAGGTTCTTCAGCCCACCGCCGCGCGGGGAGGTGTGCTTGATGCCGTCGTCCTCGGGGCGGACCGGGCGGCCCGCGTACTCCTCGGTGTCGCCGCGCGCGATGATCCAGTTCTCGCGCAGCGGGGGAAGGCCCCGCCGGACATCGGTGTCGATGGCGGGGTCGGTGTACGGGCCGGACGTGTCGTACAGCGTGACGTCCTTGCCGTTGGTGAGGTGCACCTGACGGACGGGCACCCGGAGGTCGGGGCGCGAGCCCTGGACGTACCCCTTGTGCCAGCCCGGCGTGCGCTCCTGCCCGTCGGTCTGGTTCTGGTCGGAGGCAGGCGTGCGTGCATCCTGAATGGTCATGAGACCGATCTCCCTACGCCGGCATTACCCGGTAACAGGTTCGGCGGTCGGCGCAGCCTCTTCCCGTACGCGCGTACGGTGATCAGCGCCCTCTCAGCCCGGTGCTCCGAGCTCCCGCGTGTGCAAAGGTGCCACCACGCTAGCGTCATCCCTGGCGTGCTGAACAGTGGGCCCCCGCCGTTCTTGCGATGATCGGCCGGTGACTTCCCCCCAGCAGCCCCCCGAGCCCCACCGCCACGCCCACGATCCCGGACACGGACACGGTCATGGGCACGGAGCCGGAGGAGGAGGCGGCGGGCACGGCCACAGCCACAGCCATGGGCCCGCCGCCCCGGTCTCGCGGCATCTGCGCAAGGTCATCGCCGCGATCCTGATCCCCTTCGCCGCCGCCGTCGTCGTCGGGCTCGCGGTCCTGTGGCCGGGCGGCACCCCGGCGCACGAGCGCACCGGCGTGGGCTTCGACCGGCAGACCCAGCAGGGCGAGGTCGTCTCCGTCGAGCACGTCGACTGCAAGGACGTGAACGCCGCTCAGGTCCCGCCGACCGGCGACACCTCCACTCCGGAGGGGCGCGAGGCGGTCAACGCCCAGCAGGGGAAGTGCGAGAAGGCGACGGTCGAGGTCACCAGCGGTCCGGACAAGGGACGCAGGTTCGTCGAGATCGTGCAGCCGGACGCGCCGCGCCAACTGCACCAGGGGCAGGGCGTGGTGGTGGCGTACGCCCCCGACGCCCCGCACGACCTGCAGTACTCGGTGACCGATGTGAACCGCAAGCTGCCGATGGCGCTGCTCGCCGGCATCTTCGCCGTCGCGGTCGTGGTCGTCGGCCGGATGCGGGGGCTCATGGCGCTCATCGCGCTCGCCGTGAGCTTCCTCGTGCTGACGTTCTTCATCCTGCCGGCGATCCTGCAGGGCTCGAACCCGCTGGTCGTGGCGGTGGTCGGGTCGAGCGCGATCATGCTGCTCGCGCTCTACATGTGCCACGGGCTCTCGGCCCGCACCTCGGTCGCCGTGCTCGGCACGCTGATCTCGCTGCTGCTGATCGGTCTGCTGGGCTCGCTCTTCATCGGCTGGGCCTCACTCAGCGGCAACACCGACGACAACACCGGTCTGATCCACGGCCTGTACCCGGAGATCGACATGTCCGGCCTGCTGCTCGCGGGGGTCATCATCGGTTCGCTCGGTGTGCTCGACGACGTGACGGTCACCCAGACCTCGGCGGTCTGGGAGCTGCACCAGGCCGATCCGGGCATGGGGCCGCGCGGCCTGTACCGGGCAGGGATCCGGATCGGTCGCGACCACATCGCCTCGGTCGTGAACACGCTGGTGCTGGCGTACGCGGGTGCCGCCCTGCCGCTGCTGCTGCTCTTCTCCATCGCCCAGAGCAGCATGGGGACGGTGGCCAACAGCGAGCTGGTCGCCGAGGAGATCGTCCGGACCCTGGTCGGGTCGATCGGTCTGGTGGCGTCCGTCCCGGTCACCACGGCGCTCGCGGCCCTGGTGGTCTCCGCCGACCGGCCGGCGTCCGGGGGTGGGAAGCCGGCTGCGGTACGGGGAGGGCGGCGCCGTCGCGCCAAGTGAGGTGTGCGTGCTGGGGGATCGGGCCGGCCCGGCTCGGGGAGGAGGGTCCGGCTCGCCTCAGGGAGGAGGGCTCGGCTCGGAGAGGACGACCGGTTCAGGCGGGCCTGTTCAGGCGGACCGGCTCAGGCGGGCCGATTCAGGCGGACCGATTCAGGCGGACCGGCTCCCTAGGGGCCGGCTCAGGCGGGGCCGGCGTTCTCTTCGGCCAGGATCCGGCCCAGGGCGGCCTCCAGGTGGTCCTCGAAGTCGCCGAGCGTCCGTTCCTGACCGAGCGGAACCAGCTTGTCCGTCCGGTCGAGGAAGGCGACCAGCGGCGGCGCGCTGGCCCGGAACAGTGCGCGGTCACCGCCCACCTGGAGCCGGATGGAGACGTCCGAGAGCCGCTCGGGCTCCGTCGGGGCGATGTGCACGTCACCGTCCCCGCTCGGCCGGTTGATCCCGTCGAGCAGCAGCTCCCGCCCGAACGCCCAGGTCACAGGGGCGTCTCCGGGAAGGTGGAAGGTCATCCGCACCGCGTAGGGATCCCGGGTCTCATACCGGAGTTCGACCGGGATCTTGAAGGAGAGCTCCTCGGAGACGAGGAAGCTCATCAGGACCTCGGCCTGAACTGACTCTCGCATCGTGTACCCCGCAGTAGATGAAGCAGTTGTGTAAACACAGCTGCTGAAAGCTGTGACCGAAACGGCCAGGAATGATCCCCCACGGCCCTCTTGACGCAATCGTGCTGTAAGCACTAGCAGATCACAAGGAGTGATTTTTCAGATACTGATAGAGAACGCGAGTGAACCGAAGAGCTTTCCGATCTCTGTGCGTAGTCGCTCGACTGCTGGGAGCAACCGTTCTTCCTGGTGAAGAGGGAGGGAAATCGCCATTGCGGCCGCTGTGGAGCCCGCGGTGATGGGGATCGCGGCACAGACCGTGCCCAGCGCATATTCCTGGCGCTCCACCAGGGGTTCCATTCGTCCCAAACCGCCCAAACGATCCAAAAGGACACGGCGATTACGCACCGTGTACGGAGTGATGGCTTCCACCGGGTGGCGGTCGAGGTGGTCTTGACGAGATTTCAGATCGAGTTGACTCAGCAGGCACTGGCCGATCGCATGGGCGTGCGCGGTCTCGCGGAAGTCGGCCCATTCCTCCACCGCGGGGGCGGAAGGGGTGTCGGCGACGGCGACGAGTTCTACCTCGCCTTCGCGGTAGAAGGCGAGGTAGATGGGTACGCCGATCTCGTCCCGCCAGCGGGCAAGAGAGTCTTCGATCTTGATGCGACGATTCTGCACAGCTCCGCCGCCGGCCAGCCGGAAGGCGGCCTCGCCCAGGACGAACACGCCCTTGTCGCGGAGCAGATAGCCCTCGTGCGTCAGGGTGCGGAGCAGGTGGTAGGTGGTGGGCAGCGGAAGGCCCGTCTCGCGGGCGAGCTGCTTCGCGGGGGCGCCCTCCGCATGGGAGGCCACGGCCTCCAGGAGTCTCAGCGCCCGCTGCACCGATCCGATCAGGGTAGGCGCTGCCGTCTGCGTAGCCATGGCCAAAGGTCACCCCCAGGCGTGAGGACGGGTGCAGTGCACCCGCCCGCGGGGGCCGCCCCCGCGCGCCCGCCGGGCCTGGGAAACCGCTGGTCAGTATGGAGGTCTACGCCTGTAGTCCCCATCGCGGCGGAGAGATTCCACTCTAGTGGCAGCCTCGGGGCCCATACCCCGATTCGGCCCGGGCGGTCCCCCGCCCGGGCTAACGCCCTCCATCGCCTTCATGCCGATCAATAGCTTGTGCTACCAGTCCTCGCGCGACCTGGCGGAGGAGCTGAACTTCCGCACGACGTAGACCAGTCCGGCGACGAGAGCCACGAAGAGCAGCACCTTGAAGAGCAGACCGACCACGAAGGTGAGGACGCTGGTGATCAGCCCGCCGAAGACGAGCAGGGCGAGAACGGGTATGGCGACCCACTTCACCCACCAGGGCATCCCCGCGAGAATCTCCCGTACGGCCATCGTCCCTACCTCGCTCTCGAAGAACCGCGCACTCCGCGCCGAACACCCTCAAGGCTAGGGGCGGGAGGAGGCCCGTGGAGGCCCCGCGGCCCCCGCTCTCCCCTGATCCACCCCCTAGGGGCTCGGCCCCCGCGCCTGCTCGGCTCTCAGGGTCCGGGCCGGCCCCCGCGTCCGCTCAGCTCTCCGGCGGGGAGAAGACCACCATGACCCGCAGGTCCTCGCTGATGTGGTGGAACCGGTGCTCCACCCCGGCCGGCACGTAGACCACGCTGCCGCGCGCCACCTGGGTCGTCTCCGTCCCGACCGTGATCGCCGCCCGCCCGCTGACCACGAAGTACACCTCGTCCTGGCCGTGCGGCTGTTGCGGGTCGAGTTCCCCGGCGTCGAGCGCGTACAGGCCCACCGACATGTTCCGCTCGCGCAGGAACTGGAGGTAGGCGCCCTTGTTCGCGGCGCGCTCCGCCTCCAGTTCGTCCAGCCGGAATGCCTTCATCGCCGCTCGCCCCTGCCCTCGGCCCGATCATGTCTGCCACGATCAGACACATGAAGAATTTCGTAGTCAAGACGCTCGCGAACGCGGGCGCCCTGGGAGTCGCCATCTGGCTGCTCGAGGACATCACCCTGACCGGTGAGAGCACCGGGAAGAAGGCCCTGACCCTCATTCTCGTGGCCCTCGTCTTCGGGCTGGTGAACTTCCTGGTCAAGCCGGTCGTCAAGCTCCTGACGCTTCCCCTCTTCATCCTGACCCTCGGCCTGATCACCCTGGTGGTCAACGCCCTGATGCTGCTCCTCACGTCCTGGCTGGCCGACCAGCTCGACCTCAGCTTCCACGTGGAGGGCTTCTGGACCGCCGTCCTGGGCGGCCTGATCATCTCCGTCGTCTCGTGGGCGCTGAACGTCGTGCTCCCCGACGGCGACTGAGTGCGGACCATGGCCTACCGCGTGTGCTTCGTCTGCACGGGCAACACCTGCCGCTCGCCGATGGCCGAGCACGTCTTCCGCCGGTGGGTGGAGGACGCCGGCCTCGGCGAGGTGGTGAAGGTCGAGAGCGCGGGCACCCAGGGCTGGAGCGAGGGTGCCGCCGCCGACCCGCGCACGGTCGCCGTGCTCGACGAGAACGGCTACACCTCCACGCACATCGCCCGGCGGTTCAGTGCCTCGTGGTTCGCCGGCCTCGACCTGGTGATCGCCCTGGACGAGGGCCACCTGCGGCGACTGCGGGAAATGGCCCGCACCCCCGAGGAGGCGGCTCGGATACGACTGCTGCGCTCCTACGACCCCGCCGCGGGGGACGCGCTCGACGTCCCCGACCCCTACTACGGGGGCCGCGAGGAGTACGAGGAGTGCCTGGAAATGGTGGAGGCCGCGAGCGGGGGACTGCTCGCGGCCGTACGCCGTGCACTGGAGGAGCGGACACCATGACCGACCAGGAATACGGCGACGGCACCCGCGCCGTGCGGGCCGGGCTGCCCGAACCCGTGAAGTACGAGCCGACCCTGCCGGGACCGGTCTTCGCGGCCCATTTCCACCTGCCGGGCGAGCCGACCGGCCCGTACACCTACGGCCGCGACGAGAACCCCACCTGGACCCACCTGGAGCGGGCGATCGGCGAGCTGGAGGCGCCGGGGGAGGAAGGCGTGGAGACGCTGGTCTTCGCCTCCGGCATGGCCGCGATCTCCGCCGTCCTGTTCTCGCAGCTGAAGGCGGGCGACGCGGTGGTGCTGCCGGCCGACGGCTATCAGGCCCTGCCCCTGCTGCACGAGCAGCTGCGAGCGTACGGCGTCGAGGTCCGCACCGCGCCGACCGGCGGCGACGCCCAGCTGTCCGTACTGGACGGGGCCAGGCTGCTGTGGCTCGAGACCCCCTCCAACCCCGGGCTCGACGTGTGCGACATCCGCCGTCTGGTGCGGGAGGCCCATGCGGCCGGGGCGCTCGTCGCCGTCGACAACACCCTCGCCACCCCGCTCGGGCAGCGCCCGCTCGCGCTGGGCGCGGACTTCTCCGTCGCCAGCGACACCAAGGGAATGACCGGGCACGGCGACATCCTGCTCGGCCACGTGAGCTGCCGGGACCCCCGGCGGGCGGCGGAGGTGCGGCGCTGGCGCAAGATCGTCGGTGCCATCCCCGGCCCCATGGAGGCCTGGCTCGCCCATCGGTCGCTCGCCACGCTCCAGCTGCGGATCGACCGGCAGTGCTCCACCGCTCTGGCGCTGGCGCGGGCGCTCGCCGAGCGCGCGGACGTGACCGGGCTGCGCTACCCCGGACTGCCCGACGACCCCTCGCACGCGGTGGCCGCCCGGCAGATGCGGCGCTTCGGCCCGGTGGTCTCCTTCGAGCTGGCGGACCGGAAGCGGGCCGAGCGGTTCCTGGAGGGGCTGCGGCTCGTCGACGACGCCACCAGTTTCGGCGGCGTGCGCTCCACGGCGGAGCGCCGCGGGCGCTGGGGCGGGGACGCGGTGGCGGAGGGCTTCGTCCGCTTCTCGGTCGGAGCCGAGGACCCGGAGGACCTGATCGCCGATGTGCTGCGCGCCCTCGACGAGGCCGGGAGCGCCGGCTGAGACCGGTGACCCCGGTCCCGGCGCACGCGGAACGGGGCGCTCCGAGCCTCCCCCCTCGTGGCTCGGAACGCCCTCGGTCTCCGGCGCGGAAACCGCCTGCACAAGGCTAGTTGACTGAGCGTCAGTGTCCAATCACGGTAGCGACAGCGACCTATCGACTTATTTATAGTTGGACGGTCCTGAGGCGCAGTCAGTCGACCGCCTGAGTCGAACGGCCACGGGGCCGGGAGGGGGCGGACATGGATCTGGCCCTGCTGCGCACGTTCGTCACGGTGCACCGGGCCGGTTCCTTCACCCGCGCCGCCGCGCTCCTGGGCCTCTCCCAGCCCGCCGTCACCAGTCAGATCCGCACGCTGGAACGACAGCTCGGGCGGCCGCTCTTCCTCAGGCGGGCGCGCGGAGTCACCCCGACCACCATCGGCGACGAACTCGCGCACCGCGCGGCGCCCCATCTGGACGCCCTCGTGGAGATCGCCGAGGCCGGGCTCGACGAGGGGAGCGGCGTCCGCACCCTCCACATCGCCGGGCCTCCGGAGTTCACCGCGCTCCGCGTGCTGCCCGCCCTCACCCCCCTGGTCGGTCAGGGGCTCGCCGTGCGGGCCTCCTTCCTCGGCGACACGGAGGAGGTCCTCGACGGGCTCGCCGCGGGCCACCACGATCTGGCCGTCGCGACCGCCCGCCCCCGGGGAGGTCTGCTGGTCTCCACCCCGCTCTGCGACGAGGAGCACGTTCTGGTCGCGGCCCCGCGCTGGGCCGCCCGGCTCTCCCCCGAGGTGCTCCTGAGCAGGGGTGCGGTGCTCCTGGAACGGTTGCCGGTGGTCGAGGTCCACGAGTCGCTGCCCTTCGTCTCCCGCTACTGGGCGAGTGTCTTCGAGACCAAACCGGCGGCGGCCGCCACCGTCATCGCCCCCGACCTGCGGGCCGTCCGGGACTCCGCCGCCTCCGGCGCCGGGCTCGCCGTCCTGCCGCGCTACCTGTGCGAGGAGGCCCTGCGGCAGGGACGCCTCGTGGCGCTGCTCGACCCCCCGGTCCCACCGCTGCGGACCTACTTCCTGGTCGTGCGCACGGGGACGCTCGCGCTGTCCCCGCTCGCCCGGGCCCACGAGGAGCTGCTGCGGGCAGCCGGGAACTGGTGAGTTTCAGGACACCTCGGACGGGCCATTTTCTTCCCATGACCGAACGTCCCGTGATCAAGCGCACCGCACGCGCCATCCTGCTCGACGGGGACGATCTGATCCTCATCAAGCGGACCAAGCCCGGTATGGATCCCTACTGGGTCACCCCCGGCGGCGGCGTGGAGCCCACCGACGCGACCGTCGTCGAGGCCCTGCACCGCGAGGTGCTGGAAGAGCTCGGCGCCAAGATCACCGATGTGGTGCCCTGCTTCGTCGACACCGTCGAGCACATCGTCGACGGCGGGGTCTCCGGGGTGAAGGTCCAGCACTTCTTCGTGTGCCGGCTCGGTTCCATGGACTCCTCTCTGCGGCACGGCCCCGAGATCGAGGAGCCGGTCGGCGAGTACGAGATCGTCCGGGTGCCCTTCAGCCGGGTCGGCATCGCCGCCGTGCACCTCGTCCCGCTCTCCCTGCGCCACTACCTCGACGGCAACATCGAGGGCGTCCGCGCGATGCACGCCCCTGACCTGGGCTAGGTCCTGTCTTTCGGATCAGGATCTAACCGGCCGCCGCGGGGGTGAGCTCCGCGAGGAAGTCGTGGCGGATGCGGTCCGAGGGGACCCCCGCGCCGCGCAGCGCGTCGACGCCCTGGCGAACCATGTCGAGCGGTCCCGAGAGATAGGCGTCCCGTTCGTTCCACGGGCCGTAGCGGCAGACGGCGTCCGGGAGTCTTCCCTGCTCCTCGGTGACCGGGTGGACGGAGAGCCACGGGAAGGTCTTCTGGAGCCGCAGCATCGTGTCGATGTCGTAGAGGTCGTGGCCGCTGCGCGCCCCGTAGAAGACGTCGACCGGGCGCCGGTCCCCGTGCTCGGCGACGTCCTCGACCAGCGCCTTGATCGGCGCTATCCCGGTGCCGCCGCCCATGCAGAGCAGGCCGGTGTCCGTGGAGTGGTCGACCGTCATGGAACCGGCCGGCGGACCGAGCCGCAGCACGTCCCCGGGGCGGGCCCGGTGCACCAGCGCGTTGGACACCCAGCCGGCGGGGACTGCCTTGACGTGGAGGGAGAGCAGCCCGTCCGGCCGGGGTGCCGAGGCGAAGGAGTAGTGGCGCCAGACCCGGGGCCACCACGGGGTCTCCAGCGTCGTGTACTGCCCGGCGAGGAAGGGGTACGGCTGGTCGGGCCTGAGCGTGACGACGGCGATGTCAGGGGTGCGCAGGTCGTGGGAGACCACCTCGGCCTGCCACCAGGCGGGGGCGGACCGCTCGTCCTCCGCGGCCGCGTCGATCATGATCTGGGAGATCGTCGTGTACGTGCGGACCCAGGCCGCCTGGGTCTCCTCGTCCCAGCTCTTCTCCGCGTACCGCTCCAGAGCGCCCATGAGGGCCTCGCCGACGGCCGGATAGTGGGCTGCCCGAGTCCCGTACTTCCGGTGCCCCCTGCCGAGGTTCTCCAGGTACGAGGTGAGGACCGGGGTGTCGTCCAGGTGCTCGGCCGCCGTCAGCAGGGCCTTCAGGAGCCGGTCCCGCTGGGTGTCCATGGCCGCGGGGAACATCTCGCGCAGCTCGGGGTGCCGGACGAAGAGCAGGGCGTAGAAGTACGAGGTCACCCGGTCGGCGACCGGTGCGATCTCCGCCAGGGTTCGCCGGACGAGGACGGCGTCGGCGGAGGGGTCCTCAGATATCCGGGGTTCCGTCCCCTCTGCCTCCGGGGGCTCCCGCTCGTACGTCGTGGTGGTCGGAGCATCCATCATGTGCCTCGCCTCGCGCTGGCCGGCTTCCGTGACCGCAGCATGACGCTTCCGACCGGCGCTTAGGACGGAAAGCGGCGTTCTCGGGCCATAGGCCCTGGTTTCTGGCTAGGCTGCGCTGTTTCGGACCAGGGCGTAGGCCTCGCGCAGGTCCCCTCCGGAGTAGCTGTGGCGGGAGAGCCCGGCGAGATGGTGGTCCGCGTTCACGGCCACCGTCTCCGGCACGATCGCGAAGAGCTCCGCGTCGGACATCGAGTCCCCGTACGCGACGCAGTCGGCGGGGTCCACTCCGTACCCCGCGCAGAGCTCCCTCGCGATCCGCACCTTCGCGCGCGCGTCGAGAATGCCCGGCCGGTGGATCGGATCGGTGAAGGGGACCGCCGGCCAGAGCGAACCGTGGGTCGAGTCGGCGCCCCAGTCGAGAAGCCGCTCGACGAAGAAGCCGGGCGAGAGGGAGATGACCGCGCAGAGATCCCCCCTCGCCCGGATGTCCGCCCAGACCTCGCGGATGCCCGCCAGCCAGGGCGCCCCTTCGAAGGCCGCCGCGACCTGCTCCAGGGTGAGGGCGGACCACAGCTCGCGGGCCTGGACGGCGAACTCGTCCGGCGTGAGCCCCCGCAGGAACCCCTCTTCCAGGACGGCGATCTCATCCACCAGGTCCAGTTGCCGGGAGATCTCCACCGCGGCGGCCGAGCCCCTGATCAGGGTGCCGTCGAGGTCGAAGAGGTGCAGTCGTCGCGTGGGGGGTTTCACGTGAAACATCGTCCGGGTGCCACCCGACGGAATCAACGGCTCCTCGGTTATCGGCCGGAGAGGTCGGCCGGATCCGGTAAAGCGGTGGACGGAAGATCGCCGCGTCGGACAGCCTGAAAGGCATGCCTGCTTCCCCCACCTCCCTCGCACAGCTCCCGGTCCGGCGTCTCACCTCGGAGGACCTCCTCGCCTGCGCCGATCTCTCCGAGAATCGGGGTTGGCTACGCGAGGAACACAAGTGGGGCCTGCTGCTCACCGCCGGCACCGGCTACGGCATCGACGATCCCGACGGTCCGGGCCTCGCCGCCTGCTCCGTGGTCACCTCGTACGGTCCCGGGCTCGCCGCGATCGGCATGGTGCTCGTCGCCGAGCGGTACGCACGCCAGGGCGTGGGGCGCCGGCTCATGCGGCACGTCCTGGCGGAAGCCGGGGACACCCCGCTCACGCTGTACGCCACGGCGAACGGACAGCCTCTGTACGAACAGCTGGGCTTCACCGAGACGAGCCGATCCGAAATGGTGTGCGGACGCTTCACCTTCACCGCACCCGCCCCGGACGTTCCGGTCCGCCCGGCGACGGCCGAGGACCTTCCGGCGATCCTGCGCCTGGACCACGAGGTCTTCGGTCTCGACCGCACCCACCTCATCGCCCGGCTCCCCGCCTTCGCGGATCACCTCAGGGTCGCGGAGGAGGACGGCGAGATCACCGGCTTCGCGACCGCCTGGCCCAACATGGACACCCATGTCATCGGCCCCCTGATCGCCCGGGACCCGGGCACGGCGAAGGCCCTGATCGCCTCCCTGGCCGCCGCCACCGACCGGCCGCTGCGCACGGACATCGACGTGCGGCACGCCTCCCTGCTGAGCTGGGCGAAGGAGAACGGCATCGACACGATCGCCACCAACTCGGTAATGATCCGCTCCCTGCCCGATCTCCCCGGCGACTGGCGCCGCCGCTTCGCTCCCCTGACGGTCGCCGCCGGATAGATTTACTTGCAGACGCCCATTATTGCGCCTCTTCGTCTACCCTGGACCGAGAGCCGCACCGGCGCCGAGGAGACACCGAGGAGAGAAGATGACCGCGACGGACCCCGCACTCACCGCGCTCGCCCAGCGCTGGTGCGCCCTCTCCCTGCTGCACGGCAGGATCGAGTCCCACATCGAGCGCGCCCTGGAGTCCGGCCACGGTCTGAGCGTGCGGGAGTACTCACTGCTCGACGTCCTCAGCCGCCAGCACAGCGGCCCCGGCGGCCACCTCCAGATGAAGCAGGTCGCCGACGCCGTCGTGCTCAGCCAGAGCGCCACCACCCGGCTCGTCACCCGTCTCGAGGACCGCGGTCTGCTCACCCGGTACCTCTGCGCCACCGACCGGCGCGGCATCTACACCGATGTGACCGAGGCCGGCCAGAAGCTCCTCGAAGAGGCCCGCCCCACCAACGACAGCGCGCTGCGCGAAGCGCTGGACGAAGCCGCGAAGAACCCCGAGCTGGCCCCGCTGGTCCAGGTCGTGGAGGGCGTGGGCGCGCCCGCGTGAGCCTGACGCCGGGGCAGGAGCGCCTGGCACTACGCTGCGGGGCATGAGCGATCTTGAGATACGCCCCGCCACCGCGGAGGACCTCCCGGCCATCGTCGCGATGCTCGCCGACGACCCCCTGGGCGCACAGCGCGAGTCCCCCGACGACCTCGCCCCGTACCTCATCGCCTTCGAGCGCCTCGCGAACGACCCCAACCAGCACGTCGTCGTGGCCGTCCGCGAGGACAAGGTCGTCGGTACCCTCCAGCTGACGGTCATCCCGGGACTCTCCCGCCGGGGCACCACCCGCTCGATCATCGAAGGCGTCCGCGTCCACACCGACGAGCGCGGCAGCGGCCTCGGAACACAGCTCATCGAATGGGCCGTCGAGGAGTCGGGCCGCCAGGACTGCCGGCTCGTCCAGCTGACCTCCGACGTCACCCGCACCGATGCCCACCGCTTCTACGAGCGCCTGGGCTTCGAGGCCTCCCACGTGGGTTTCAAGAAGAGCCTCTGAGGCCGTGTTTCACGTGAAACGGCACGGTTTCACGTGAAACACCCCACGACCACTCAGAGACCGCGCCAGCCCGCCTCGTCCACACCGCCCGGAACCGCGTCCTTCGGCTCGTACGGCTCCCGCGTGAAGACGAACGAGCCGAGGTCGAGATGGCTCACGCTGCCGTCGGCGCGCCGCACCGCCCTGAGCGTCTCCCCCGCGTAGTAGCCGTTCAGGCCGACCCAGCCGCCCTCGGGCAGCGCCCGGAAGCGGGCCCGTCGCCCGGGACCCCGCAGCGGTTCGAGCACCACGCTCCGCTCGGGACCGAGCCGAAGCCCATAGGCGTACGTACCCCAGTACCAAGGCCCGGTGAGGGACAGCAGCTCCTCGTCGACCTCGGCCTCGGGAAGGGGCCGCCACGGCTCCGGGAGCCTGGGCTCCGCCTCCGCCACGATCCGTACGAGATCGGCGGCCACGACCCCCGCCAGTGGCCCCGAGGTGGCGTTGGAGAGTGCGATGCCCGCGAGGCCGTCCTCCACGCTCACCCACAGAGAGGCGACGAAACCCGGGAGGGAGCCGCTGTGGCCGATCAGGGTGCGGCCGTCCCTGCGCACCAGCTGGAGACCGAGCCCGTAGCTCCCCTCCCAGTCGCCTTCCCCGGCGGGAGAGGCCGGGGCGCGCATCTCCTCCACGGACGCCGCGGCGAGCACCCGCTCGTCCCCCGCCGCGAGGAAGGCGGCGAAGCGCGCGAGGTCCGCGGCCGTCGACCAGAGCTGCCCGGCCGGTGCCATCAGACCGAGGTCCTCGGACGGCTCGGACAGCATGACGTCGGCCCAGGGATGCACCGCCCAGCCACCCGCGTGCGGAGCGACGGGATCGACCGTCGTACGGCCCATCCCCAGCGGCTCCAGGATCTCGCGCCGCAGCGCCTCTTCCCAGGTCACCCCCCGGACCGCCTCGATCAGCGAACCCAGCAGCGTGTAGCCCGGGTTGGAGTAGTGATGCCGGCGCCCCGGCGCCTGGAGGAAGGGCTGCTCCCCCAGGACGTCGGAGAGTTCCGGGCGCAGGGCGGCCGAGGACCGCTCCCACCACGCGCCGGGCGTCTCCGCCGCGAGACCGCCGGTGTGACCGAGGAGTTGGGCGATCGTCACCTCACCGACGCCCGTTCCCTTCAGATGGCGTTCCAGTGGATCGTCGAGCCCGAGCAGGCCCTCGTCCCGGAGCCGCATCACCAGGACGGCGGTGAACACCTTGGTGATGGACCCGATCCTGAACTGGGTGTCGGCGTCCGGCGCGTGGCCGTCCACGCAGCTGCGCGAACCGCTCCAGACCAACGCTCCGTCACGGACCACCGCCCCCACGAAGGACGGCGTCCGCCCCTCGGACTGGGCGACCGCGACACGGTGCAGCAGAGCCCGCTCGGTACCGGGCAACAAGGCTTCGAAAGATGTCGTCATGGACCCCATCCAACGCGAATGTCACCCGGGGCACTTCCCGATTTCCCTTGCGGTGTCTCTGCTCCATGCCGGAGAGCGCCGTCGGCGCACGAGGTCAGTAGCTGTCGTAGCTGGGCTCACCGTTCGGCCGGTAGATGCCGAGGACGGTGCCGCCCTTCGTCGTCGAGACGCTGACCGGCTCCAGCGCGGTGGGGATCGCCCCGTCGGCGAACAGCCTCTTGCCGCTGCCGATGATCACCGGATGGATGGTCAGCCGGTACTCGTCGACGAGGTTGTGCCGCATGAGGGTCTGGGCGAGGTCGCCGCTACCGACGACGCTGATGTTGCCGCCGCCGGATGCCTTCAGCGTGCGCACGGCATCGACGATGTCTCCCTCCAGCAGCGTGGAGTTCTGCCACTCGACGGACGTCAGGGTCCGGGACGCCACGTATTTGCGCGTGCTGTTCATCCGGTCGGTGAACGGGTTGTCGGGATCGGCGGTCGGCCAGTACGACGCGAAAATCTCGTACGTCTTGCGGCCGAGCAGCATCGCGTCGGAGTCCTGGTACCAATCCGCGATCGCCGCGCCGACCTCGTCGTCGGCCACTGGCTTCTGCCAGCCCCCGTGCTTGAAGCCGCTCCCCGCGTCCTCGTCCGGACCGCCCGGCGCCTGCATGACGCCGTCGAGCGTCAGGAACGTGCAAACGATGATCTTGCGCATGGTGTGCTCCCTTCGTTGACGGGTAGACCGCACGCCCTCCGGAAACTCATCGGCGGAACTTCCGCGACACAGCACCACGGTGTCTCACCGCGTCGTCCATGCGCGGTCGTCCACTCTCAGGAACGGCTCGTCCGGCACGGTCGCAGGGGTCGTACCGGTGAATGCCATGACGTCCCGATGGAGATGGGACTGGTCGTAGTAGCCGCAGTCCGCTGCGACTTGAGCCGCTCCTTCGCCCGCGACCAGACGGTGCACGGCATGGTCGAAGCGGACCAGCTTCGCGGCACTTTTCGGTGGGATGCCGATGTGGGCGTGGAACCGGGACCACAGGCGCTTGCGGCTCCAACCGAGTTCGGCCGCCAGGTGGTCGACCCGGACGAGGCCCCTGCCGACGACGATCCGGTTCCAGGCCCAGGCCACCGCCGCGTCCACCGGCGACCGGGCCTCGACCCGGCGGGCGAGCAACGCGTCCGTGAACGCGAAGCGATCTTCCCACGAGGGGATTTCGCCCAGTTGTTCGCGAATCCTCGACGCCTCCCTGCCCCACACCTCATCGAGGGAGACCGGGGAACCGGCCAGATCGACCGGACGGACGCCCAGAACCGTGCCTGCGACCACCGGGGACAAGCGCACCTGTACGCACTCGACGTGTTCGCCCCACGCCCGCACCCCGCCTCCGAAGCCGAAACCGGGGCCGGCGACGAGGCTTCCCCGATGTCGCCGCCCAGCGCCGTCCTGCACGGTGGACGGACTCGCCCCGAACTCGATGATCAGCATCACGGCCGGGTGTGGAACCACCCGCAGGCCACCGACGGGCGGGCCGGGGACCCGGAATCCGGCCATTTCGACACCAGGCACCCGGCTGGGCCGCTGCGGACGTGCGACGTCCCACGCAGCCGGATCGTCACGGGCACTCGTAGTGATCCCCATCACCAAATGCTACGCGGGCCGAGGGGGGAACATTCGTCCAAGCCGCCGGTGCGCGTCGGCGGCGACGATGGACTCATGACTCCTCCCGACAGGAACCCTCGTATGAACGGCGATGTCGACGCCCCCGAAGGCTCGATCCTCCGCCTGGAGCACGGCGACATCCACGTTCGCCAGGATGGCCCTCGCGACGCCCCCGTGCTGCTGCTCATCCATGGATCCGCCGCCTCGAGCCGTTCGTGGGACGCCCTGGTTCCGCTGCTGACCACGCTCCATCGCGTCATCCGGATCGACCTGCCGGGGCACGGCCGCTCGGCCGAACCGGTCGACGGCGATTACGCGATCCCGGAGCAGGGACGCAGGATCGGCGCGGCGCTGGACCGGCTCGGCGTCGAGCACGCCGTGGTCGTCGGCCACTCCAGCGGTGGCTATGCCGCCACCGCTCTCGCCGAGCAACGACCCGGTCTGGTGACCGCGCTCGCGCTTATCAACACCGGCCCCGGCATGGATGCGTTCATCGCACCGGAGCCCCCCGCGCTCCGTCCCGCACAGTGGCCACCGACCGACGAGCAGATCCGCCAGATCGCGAGCACCGGATTCCGCGCGGGATATCAGGTCCCGCAGGAACTCGTCGACGAACTGCGCTGCATGACCTACCGCGCGGTCGCCGCAGCGATGCAGGCGTCCATCACCTATCTGAACCAGCGTGCGCTTCCGGATCGGCTGATGGTCCTCGGCAAGCCGCTGCAGGTGATCTTCGGCGACCAGGACCGCAGGTGGCGTCCCTCGTCCGCGGCCGACTACCGCGTCGTTCCGGGCGCGCAAGTCGAGTTGCTGCCCGACGCCGGACACACACCCATCCTGGAGGATCCGCCGCGGACCGCCGCACTTCTCCTGTCCTTCGCCGAGATCCACACCGTCCGAGCACCCGAGGCCACCTGAGGTGAACGTACCGACCTGCCGGTCTCACGTCCGCTTCACCAGCGCGGTCGACACGCAGTCGGGCGTGAGACCGTGCGGCAAGATCTGGGACCCCGCAAACCCCTCGGGTCAGGTCTGGGCCATGTCCACGAAACGCGAGTAGTGGCCCTGGAAGGCCACGGTGATCGTGGCCGTCGGGCCGTTACGGTGCTTGCCCACGATGATGTCCGCCTCGCCCGCGCGCGGTGACTCCTTCTCGTAGGCGTCCTCGCGGTGGAGCAGGATGACCATGTCGGCGTCCTGCTCGATCGAGCCGGACTCACGCAGGTCGGAGACCATCGGCTTCTTGTCGGTGCGCTGCTCGGGACCACGGTTCAGCTGGGAGAGCGCGATCACCGGCAGTTCCAGCTCCTTGGCGAGGAGCTTCAGGTTTCGCGACATGTCGGAGACCTCTTGCTGACGGCTCTCCTGCCGCTTGGAACCGCCCGACTGCATGAGCTGCAGATAGTCGATGATGACGAGCTTCAGGCCGTTGCGCTGCTTGAGCCGGCGACACTTCGCGCGGATCTCCATCATCGACAGGTTCGGGGAGTCGTCGATGTACAGCGGGGCCTGGGAGACGTCCGGCATCCGGCGGGCGAGGCGCGTCCAGTCCTCGTCGGTCATCGTGCCGGAGCGCATGTGGTGGAGCGCGACCCGGGCCTCGGCCGAGAGGAGGCGCATGGCGATCTCGTTGCGGCCCATTTCGAGGGAGAAGATGACGCTGGGCAGGTTGTGCTTGATGGAGGCCGCCCGGGCGAAGTCCAGGGCGAGGGTCGACTTACCCATGGCGGGACGGGCGGCGATGATGATCATCTGGCCCGGGTGCAGTCCGTTGGTGAGCGAGTCGAGGTCCGTGAAGCCGGTGGGCACACCGGTCATCTCGCCGCTGCGGGAGCCGATCGCCTCGATCTCGTCGAGCGCCCCCTCCATGATGTCGCCGAGCGGAAGGTAGTCCTCGGTGGTGCGCTGCTCGGTGACGGCGTAGATCTCGGCCTGGGCCGAGTTCACGATCTCGTCGACGTCTCCGTCGGCCGCGTACCCCATCTGCGTGATCTTGGTGCCGGCCTCCACGAGGCGGCGCAGGACAGCGCGCTCGTGGACGATCTCCGCGTAGTACGAGGCGTTGGCCGCGGTCGGGACCGACTGGACCAGGGTGTGGAGGTAGGAGGCGCCGCCGACGCGGGTGATCTCGCCGCGCTTGGTGAGCTCGGCACCGACCGTGATCGGGTCGGCCGGCTCGCCCTTGGCGTAGAGGTCGAGGATCGCCGCGTAGACGGTCTCGTGCGCGGGCTTGTAGAAGTCGTTGCCCTTGATGATCTCCACGACGTCCGCGATGGCGTCCTTGGAGAGCAGCATGCCGCCGAGGACGGACTGCTCGGCGTCGAGGTCCTGCGGGGGAACGCGCTCGAAGGCGGAGAGTCCACCGTCCCAGGGGCCCTCGCCGCCCCGCTCGTGCTGGTCGTCGCGGCCACGGCCGCGGCCGCGTCCCTCGCCACGGGTACGGGTGGGCAGCCGGTCGCTCGGTCCGCTGTCGGCCCAGGGGTCGTCCATGGGCTCGGGAACGCTCACCAAGCCACCTCCTCCCGTCCGCTCCGCGGACTTCGCCATGCCACTCTTTCTTATGCCACGCCTTGATCGACGAGTGGCTTCGCGACCGCTTTTGGCGCGTCGGGCGCCGGACCACGGTAGGCCTGTGGAGGGCCCTAGCCAATCTGGTTATCCACAGGCCCTGTGGGTTACGGGCCAGATGCTGTGGAGAACTCCCCGGATCCTGTGCACGGAGCGGGGGACAGCCATGTGGACAAACTCATAGCACCCCCGGCCTCACCCATCTGACCTGCACTTTTCCCATCCACGGGCTGTGGGGGAGAAAAAGTTATCCCCCGGGGCCAAGATCAGAACAAACGGCCCACACCCGAAGCCCCGCGCCAGCCCTAAGTAAGGATCACTTACGCATTGCATCTCTTACCTGTGGAAGATTAGATTGGGCTCATGACTCAGGCCCCCGCGACCTCCAAGGCCGTCCGCCGACAGCACGACCGCGAGATCGTCTCCCTCGCCCTGCCGGCGTTCGGCGCCCTCGTCGCCGAGCCGCTGTTCCTCATGGTCGACAGCGCCATCGTCGGGCACCTCGGCACACCTCAGCTCGCGGGTCTCGCGATCGCCGCGGCGCTGCTCTCCACCGCCGTCAGCGTCTTCGTCTTCCTGGCCTACGCCACCACGGCCGCCGTCGCCCGGCGCGTGGGCGCGGGCGATCTCCAGGCCGCCATCCGGCAGGGCATGGACGGCATCTGGCTGGCCCTCCTGCTCGGCGCCGCCGTCGTGGCCCTGACCCTGCCCACGGCACCGTGGCTCGTCGGCGTCTTCGGCGCATCGGACACCGCCGCTCCGTACGCCGTCACCTACCTCAGGATCTCCAGCCTCGGAATCCCCGCCATGCTGGTGGTCCTGGCCGCCACCGGCGTCCTGCGCGGTCTCCAGGACACCCGTACGCCGCTCCGTGTGGCCATCGCCGGCTTCGCGGCCAACGGCGCGCTCAACGCAGGCCTGGTCTACGGCGTCGGCCTGGGCATCGCCGGCTCTGCCTGGGGCACGGTCATCGCCCAGTACGGCATGGCCGCCGCCTACCTCGTCGTGGTCGTACGAGGCGCCCGACGCCACGGCGCCTCCCTCCGTCCCGACCCGGCCGGCATACGCGCCTCCGCCCAGGCCGGCGTCCCCCTCCTGGTCCGTACGCTCTCCCTGCGCGCGGTCCTGATGATCGCCACGGCCGTCGCCGCCCGGCTCGGGGACGCCGAGGTCGCCGCCCACCAGATCATCCTGTCCCTGTGGAGCCTGATGGCCTTCGCGCTCGACGCGATCGCCATCGCGGGCCAGGCCATCATCGGCCGCTACCTCGGTGCGGACGACGCCGACGGGGCACGCCAGGTCTGCCGCCGCATGGTCCAGTGGGGCGTGCTCTCGGGGGTGGTGCTCGGTGCGCTGCTCATCGCCACCCGGCCCCTGTTCGTGCCGCTCTTCACCGGCGACACCGCCGTACAGGACACCCTGCTCCCGGCCCTGCTCGTGGTCGCGCTCTCCCAGCCGGTCTCCGGGGTCGTCTTCGTCCTCGACGGCGTCCTGATGGGCGCGGGAGACGGCCCCTACCTGGCCTGGGCGATGCTGCTCACGCTGGCGGTCTTCGCCCCGGTCGCCCTCCTCGTCCCGACGCTCGGCGGCGGGCTGACGGCGCTCTGGTGGGCGATGACCCTGATGATGACGGTCCGGATGGGAACCCTCTGGTTCCGTATGCGCTCCGGCCGCTGGATCGTCACGGGCGCCACCCGCTGAGGACCGCCTGTTTCACGTGAAACCGCGGAAGGCAACAGCAGAGGGAAAGCAGGGAAAACAGCGGAAGGGCCGCATCCCGAGGGATGCGACCCTTCCTCACTGCTGAGCGCAGACTGCCGAGGGCAGCGTTACGCGGCGACGACCTCGATGCCGAGCTTCGCGGCAACCTCGGGGTGCAGACGCACGGACACCTGGTGCGAGCCCAGGGTCTTGATCGGCGAACCGAGCTCGACGCGACGCTTGTCGACGTCGGGGCCACCCGCGGTCTTGATCGCCGAGGCGATGTCGGCCGGGGTCACGGAGCCGAAGAGACGGCCGGCGTCGCCGGAGCGAACGGCCAGGCGCACCTTCGTGCCCTCGAGCTGGGCCTTGATCTCGTTGGCCTGCTCGATGGTCGCGATCTCGTGGATCTTGCGGGCGCGGCGGATCTGCGCCACGTCCTTCTCGCCACCCTTGGTCCAGCGGATCGCGAAACCGCGCGGGACCAGGTAGTTGCGAGCGTAGCCGTCCTTGACGTCGACGACGTCGCCAGCGGCACCGAGGCCGGAGACCTCGTGGGTGAGGATGATCTTCATTTTTCGGTCACCCTTCCCTTATCGCGCGGTGGACGTGTAGGGCAGCAGCGCCATCTCACGGCTGTTCTTGACGGCCGTGGCGACGTCACGCTGGTGCTGCGTGCAGTTGCCGGTCACGCGGCGGGCACGGATCTTGCCGCGGTCGGAAATGAACTTCCGCAGCATGTTCGTGTCCTTGTAGTCCACGTACGCGGTCTTGTCCTTGCAGAACGCGCAGACCTTCTTCTTAGGCTTGCGCACAGGCGGCTTCGCCATGGTGTTTCTCCTGTGTGATCAAGAAGTGGGGGTACGAGCTGCTTCGAGGGCGTGCCCTAGAAGGGGGGCTCGTCCGAGTAGCCGCCGCCGGAGTTTCCACCCCAGCCGCCACCGCCGCCGCCCTGCTGGCCGCCGCCGGAGGAGGGGCTGCCGGTCGCCCACGGGTCGTCGGCGGGAGCACCGCCACCACCCTGCTGGCCACCGCCGCCGGAGTTTCCACCCCAGCCGCCACCGCCGCCGCCCTGCTGGCCGCCGCCGTATCCACCCTGGCCGCCGCGACCGGTGGTCTTGGTGACCTTGGCCGTGGCGTTCTTGAGGCTGGGGCCGACTTCCTCGACGTCCAGCTCGTAGACCGTGCGCTTGACGCCCTCACGGTCCTCGTAGGACCGCTGCTTCAGCCGGCCCTGCACGACGACGCGCATGCCTCGCTGGAGCGATTCGGCGACGTTCTCCGCCGCCTGACGCCAGACCGAGCAGGTCAGGAAGAGGCTTTCGCCGTCCTTCCACTCGTTGGTCTGACGGTCGAAGGTGCGGGGAGTGGACGCGATACGGAACTTCGCGACCGCCGCACCGGACGGGGTGAAGCGCAGCTCGGGGTCGTCGACAAGATTGCCGACGACCGTGATGACGGTCTCGCCTGCCATGGGGGAACCTCTCGGCGGGTTTGCTTCTGGCTGCTTTGTTGCTACTCGAACCCGATGACCTCTGAGCTAGGTGCTCAGTGGGTCTCGGGACGGAGGACCTTGGTCCGGAGGACCGACTCGTTCAGGTTGAGCTGGCGGTCGAGCTCCTTGACGACCGCAGGCTCGGCCTGCAGGTCGATGACCGAGTAGATGCCCTCGGGCTTCTTCTTGATCTCGTAGGCAAGACGACGACGGCCCCAGGTGTCGACCTTCTCGACCTTTCCGTTGCCCTCACGGACGACGGAGAGGAAGTTCTCGATCAGCGGGGAGACAGCGCGCTCCTCGAGATCGGGGTCGAGGATGACCATCACCTCGTAGTGACGCATGTGGAACCCACCTCCTTTGGACTCAGCGGCCACGGTCGTTCCGTGGCAGGAGGGTCGTGATGCGTAAGCAACGGTATCCGCCACCACTGACAGTCCCCCTCGGCGAGCGAGGAGCGCTGTCGGGGATCCCGGAGGGACCTGGGCAGACACCGGCGCAGCTGTACAGAGTACCCGCACATCGCCTTGCGGTTGAAATTCCCCCGGGAGGGGACGCAATCTGTACACAACGGATGTGGGCGGCGCTAGGATGCGCCGCCTTCCGGTAGCCACGCCAGGAGGTGCCCCATGGCACAGGCAATGCGACCCGACCCCGGCCACTCCCTCTTCGCGACCGACGGCAAACCCCACCCGCTCCAGGACACCCTGGTCGGCGTGACCCTGGTCCTCGGGATCCTCGCCTTCGTCACCGCGCAGTTCCACAATCTGCACCTGCTCAGTTCGTGGTCGGGCCTGATCGGCATCCTGACCGGCGCGTACGGACAGTTCGTCTCCGTGACGACACGCGAGCGCTTCCTGATGATCCTCGGACTCGGCGCCTCGGCGGTCGGCTTCTACCTCGGAATGGCGCACGGAGGCCTCTTCGGCGGCGTCATCAGCTGACATCGGCCGCGCGTCGGCGCACACGCACCCATTCGGGGCGCTCCCGGGTCACAGTAGGCTTCGGCGCGAGAGCCGGAGCCCCTGACCGATGGGGACACACCTGCCGAGGAGCGCCCCGCATGAGCCTGACCCTGAGGACCATCAGCCGTGAGCAGCATCTGGCATTCATCCAGAGCCAGCCCGCCGCGAGTCACTGCCAGGTCCCGGCGTGGGCTGATGTGAAGACCGAGTGGCGCTCGGAGAACCTCGGCTGGTTCGACAAGTCCGGCGAGCTCGTCGGCGCCGGTCTGGTGCTCTACCGCCAGCTGCCGAAGATCAAGCGCTACCTCGCCTACCTGCCCGAGGGGCCGGTCATCAACTGGTACGCGCCCAACCTCGACGACTGGCTGCAGCCGATGCTGGCGCACCTCAAGCAGCAGGGCGCCTTCTCGGTGAAGATGGGCCCGCCGGTGGTCATCCGCCGCTGGGACTCGGCCGCCATCAAGGCCGGCATCCAGGACCCGGACGTCAAGCGCCTCAAGGACGTCGAGGCCACCCACATCGAGCCGCGCGCCTTCGAGGTCGCGGACCGGCTGCGGAAGATGGGCTGGCAGCAGGGCGAGGACGGCGGCGCCGGCTTCGGCGACGTGCAGCCCCGCTACGTCTTCCAGGTCCCGCTCGCGAACCGCTCGCTCGACGACGTCCTCAAGGGCTTCAACCAGCTGTGGCGCCGCAACATCAAGAAGGCCGAGAAGGCCGGTGTCGAGGTCGTCCAGGGCGGCTACGAGGACCTGGCCGAGTGGCAGCGGCTGTACGAGATCACGGCCGTCCGCGACCACTTCCGGCCGCGCCCGCTCTCGTACTTCCAGCGCATGTGGACCGTCCTCAACAACGAGGACCCCAACCGCATGCGGCTCTACTTCGCCCGCCACAACGGGGTGAACCTCTCCGCCGCGACCATGCTCGTCGTCGGCGGGCACGTCTGGTACTCCTACGGCGCCTCCGACAACATCGGCCGTGAGGTCCGGCCCTCGAACGCGATGCAGTGGCGGATGCTGCGCGACGCGTACGCCATGGGCGCGACCGTCTACGACCTGCGGGGCATCTCGGACTCGCTCGACGAGACCGACCACCTCTTCGGACTCATCCAGTTCAAGGTGGGCACGGGCGGCGAGGCCGTCGAGTACGTCGGCGAGTGGGACTTCCCGCTGAACAAGCTGCTGCACAAGGCGCTCGACATCTACATGTCGCGCCGCTGACCGTTCCGTAGGCTTCCTAGTCTCGTACACACCTCTGACCCACCGCTGCCATCAGAAAGGTTCCGGGCCGGCCATGGCGCTCTCCCTCTACGTCGACACCGCTCGCTGGCGGGCGCACCAGAAGACCGTCATCGACCAGTTCCCGGGACTCATTCCGGTGTGCAAGGGCAACGGGTACGGCTTCGGGCACGAGCGGCTCGCGGACGAGGCGGCCCGGTTCGGCGCCGACATGCTCGCCGTGGGCACCACGTACGAAGCCGCGAAGATCAAGGACTGGTTCGGTGGCGACCTGCTGGTCCTCACCCCCTTCCGCCGGGGTGAGGAACCGGTTCCGCTGCCCGACCGGGTAATCCGTTCCGTGTCGTCCGTGGACGGCGTCCACGCCCTGGTGGGCGCCCGGGTCGTGATCGAGTGCATGAGCTCGATGAAGCGGCACGGCGTGCGCGAGGAGGAGCTCCCGCAGCTCCACGCCGCCATCGAGGACGTCCGTCTGGAGGGCTTCGCCCTCCACCTGCCCCTGGACCGCCCGGACGGCACCGACGCGGTCGAGGAGGTCATCGCCTGGATGGACCGGCTGCGGGCCGCCCGGCTGCCGCTGCACACCATGTTCGTGAGCCACCTGCGGGCCGAGGAGCAGGCCCGGCTGCAGCAGCAGTTCCCGCAGACCCGGTTCCGTGCCCGGATCGGCACCCGGCTGTGGCTGGGCGACCACGAGGCCACGGAGTACCGGGGCGCCGTCCTCGACGTGACCCGGGTCGCCAAGGGCGACCGGTTCGGCTACCGCCAGCAGAAGGCCGCGTCGGACGGCTGGCTGGTCGTCGTCGCCGGCGGCACCTCCCACGGCGTGGGGCTGGAGGCCCCGAAGGCCATGCACGGCGTCATGCCGCGCGCCAAGGGCGTCGCCCGGGCGGGCCTCGCCACCGTCAACCGGAACCTTTCGCCCTTCGTCTGGGCCGGGAAGCAGCGCTGGTTCGCCGAGCCGCCGCACATGCAGGTGTCGATCCTGTTCGTGCCGGCCGACGCCCAGGAGCCCCGGGTGGGCGACGAGCTCGTGGCGCATCTGCGCCACACCACGACGCAGTTCGACCGTCTCGTCGAGCGCTGAGCCGGCCGGAAGGCACCACCGGCCGAGCCCGCCGAAACGAATCACCCCCGGAAGCCCTGCTCCCGGGGGTGATCGCCGTGCCTATTCGGGGGCGCCCCAGGGGTCGTCGGCGGTGCCCCAGCGCACCCGCTGCCCCTCCTCCACGGCCGGGGCGGCGTGCCGGGCCGGGTGTGCCGCCCTGCCCGCCACGACGACGTCCTCGGCACCGTCCAGGACACCCCCCGAGGGGTCGTCCGCGCCGTCCTGCCGGACCGGGTCCTTCTCGGGCGTCAGGACGTCCCGTACGACCATCGCGCACAGGTACAGCGTGCCGAGCAGGTGCAGGACGATCGCGAACTGGTAGCCGTCCACCGGCAGGCCCTGCTTGTTGCCGCTGCCCGTGAACGCCAGGTACATCCAGATGCCGACGAAGTACATGACCTCGCAGGCCTGCCAGACCAGGAAGTCCCGCCAGCGGGGCCGGGCGAGCACGGCCAGCGGGACCAGCCACAGGACGTACTGCGGCGAGTAGACCTTGTTCGTCAGCACGAAGGCGGCGACGATCAGGAAGGCCAGCTGGACGAAGCGCGGCCTGCGGGGCGCCGTGAACGCCAGGAACACGAGGCCCGCCACCGCCGCCGCCATCAGCAGCAGCGCGTACAGATTGGCCCGGCCCGGCGTGATCACGTCGCCCGTCCGCTGACTGACCAGCAGCCAGATCGAGCCGAAGTCGACGTTCCGGTCCCGGCTGAAGAGGTAGAACTGCTTCCACCCCTCCGGCGCGAGCAGCATCACGGGCAGGTTCACGACCAGCCAGGAACCCAGGAAGCCGAGCACCGCGGTCCCGTACGCCCGCCACTTCCCGGCCCGCCAGCAGAGCAGCAGCAGCGGGCAGAGGAGCAGTATCGGGTAGAACTTGGCGGCGGTGGCCAGGCCCAGCAGGATCCCGAAGGCCAGCGGCCGGCTCCGCGACCACATCAGGACGGCGGCGGCGGTCAGCGCGACGGCCAGCATGTCCCAGTTGATCGTGGCGGTGAGCGCGACCGAGGGCGCGAGGGCGACCAGCAGACCGTCCCAGGGGCGCAGGCGGTGCGTCCGGGCCACACAGACCGCCAGGACGGCCGCGCACACCATCAGCATGCCGGCGTTGACCAGCCAGTACGACTGCTCCTGCCGGCTCGTGTCGCCGCCGCCGGGCGTCAGCCAGGCCGCTACCTCCATGAAGAGACCCGTCAGGACGGGGTACTCCAGGAACGGTATGTCGCCGCCCAGCCGGTCGAAGTACGGGACCAGGCCCTCCGCGAAGCCCCGCCCGACGAAGAGGTGCGGGATGTCCGAGTAGCAGGCGTGGGTGTACTGGGAGGTCGTTCCGCGGAACCAGGCCCAGTTGTAGCAGGGAAGCTTCTGCACCATGCCGAGGGCGTACATGCCGAGGGCCACGAGCGCGATCACCCGCACCGGCGTCAGCTGCCCGGTGCCGGGCGCCGCCCGGCGCCCGTAGGGGCCGCCGATCAGTTCGCTGCCCGCTGCGGCCACCTTGTCCCGGTGGGTGGGGATGACCGTCTGCGAGCGGTCCTGCGGCGCGCTCGACTTCTGGAGGCTCGGCATGGGGGACATCCTGCCGTACGCCTCCGGGAAAACGGCGAGAGCCGCCGCGGCCGGTCCGTACGGAAGGTACGGAGCGGACGCGGCGGCTCTCAGGACGTGCCCGGGTCTTCACCGGGGGGGGCGGAGGGATCAGGGGAAGGTCCCGCCGGGCCTCCCGTTCCCGCCGCCACCGGAGGTGTCCGTCGGCGAGTCCGTCGGCGTCGGTGTCTCGGTGGTGGGCGTCGCGGTGGGTTGCCCGGTGTTGCCGCCCGCGCCTCCCGGGTTGTTGCAGTTCCAGTCCAAGACGTCACAGGTCGTCTTGCCCGGCTTCGGCGTCTTGGTCGGCGTCGGCGGGGGAGTCGTCGTCGGGGTGGCCGGGGGAGTCGTCGTCGGCGTCGACGACTCGGTGGGCGTCTGGGTGGCCGTCGGGGTCGGCTTCGGGCTCGGGGCACCGCCGCCGTAGACGGGCTTGGCGCCCTCCAGCTTCTCCGGCTTCGGGAAGTCCTCGACGGGCATGTCCTCCACGGCGTCCGCCATGTAGGCCTGCCAGATCCGCGAGGGGAACGACGAACCGTGGATGACCGGCTGGTCACCCGTGCCGTACATCTTCTCGAACTTACGGCCCTGCTTCGTCTCGTCGTCGTCGAAGCGGTACATGTCGATCGCGGTCGCCAGCTGCTTCGTGTAGCCCACGAACCAGGCCGACATGTTGTCGTCGGTCGTACCGGTCTTGCCGGCCACCGGGCGGCCCGGGATGCGCGCCTTGGTTCCGGTGCCCCGGTCGTCGTCCACGACGGACCGCAGCACGTCGGTGACGTTGTTGGCGATGGCCGGGCTGAAGGCCCTCGTGGGCTTGGCCTCGTGCTTGTTGATGACGACGCCGCTCCGCTTGACCATCTCGACGGAGTACGGGTCGTTCTGCTCGCCCTCGTTGGCGAAGGTGGCGTACGCACCGGCCATGCGGATGGCGCTCGGGCTGGAGACACCGAGGGAGAAGGAGGGGAATTCGCCCTTGACGAGGGACTCGTCGCGGAGACCGGCCTTCATGGCCGCGTCGCGGACCTTGTCGATGCCCACGTCCATGCCGAGCTGCACGTACGGCGAGTTGGCGGACTTGATCATGGCGTAGCGCAGGGAGATGGGGCCGTAGCTGGCGTCCTCATCGTTGCTCTGCTTCCACTCGTCCCCGTTGTCGTCGCGCCAGATGTCCCCGTTGTACTTGCGGATCGTCAGGTCGTCCTTGCCGTTGTAGAGGCTCTTGTCCGGGTCCACGATCGTGCGCTCGGACTCGTCCTGAATCGGCCCGCCGTCCTTGTCCCGGACGCCGTCCTTCATCGCGGCGGCGAGCACGAAGGGCTTGAAGGTCGATCCGACCTGGGCACCGGTGCTGTCGGCGTTGCTCCGGAAGTGCTTGGTGGCGTCGACACCACCGTAGATGGCGACGATCTTCCCGGTCTCCGTGTCGACCGAAGCGCCGCCGAACTGGACGTGCGTGTCCGTCTTCGGGCGCTTCTTCGGGTCGATGTTCTCCTCGATGACCTTCTTGATCGTGGCTTCCATCTTGTCCACCTTCTCCTTCTCGAAGGTGGTGTAGATCTCGTATCCGCCGCGCTGCAGCTGCTCCTCGGTGATCCCGAACTGGTTCTTCATGTTCTGGTCGGCGGTGCTGACCAGGTAGCCGATCTGACCGCTCAGGTTGGCGCTCTTCCGGGGCGGCTGAACCTTGGGGAAGGTGGTGTACTTCGCGCGCTCCGCGGCCGAGATGTGCCCGTCCTTCTCCATCTCGTCGAGGATCCACTTCCACCGCTTGGTGGCCCGCGCGGTGTTCGCCTCGCGCGTGGCCTGGGGATCGATCTCGGGGTAACCGGCGGGGTCGTAGTACGTCGCGCCCTTCAGCACTGCGGCGAGCAGCGCCGACTCGCTGGGGTTGAGCTTCCCGACGTCCTTGTTGAAGTAGGCGCGGGACGCGGCCTGGATACCGTACGCACCACGCCCGTAGTACGAGGTGTTCAGGTAGCCGGCCATGACCACGTCCTTGTCGACCTCGTTGCCGACCTTCATGGAGATGAAGAGTTCCTTCACCTTCCTCGTGATGGTCTGCGACTGGTCGTCCAGGCGGTTGTTCTTCACGTACTGCTGGGTGATGGTCGAACCACCCTGGGTCTCACCGCCCTTGGCCATGTTCCACACGGCGCGGGCGATACCCATGGGGTCGACACCGGAGTCGTCCCAGAAGGTCTTGTTCTCCGCCGAGATCACCGCGTTCTGCATGGACTTCGGGATGTCCGCGAACTGGACGATCTGGCGGTTGGTGCCACTGCCCGTCGCGACCATGCGGGACTTGTCGGCCCAGTAGTAGATGTTGTTCTGCGATTTCGCGGTGTCGGCCTCGTTGGGGATGTCCACCTGCGAGTACGCGATCGTCGCGGCGCCCATCAGACTCGCCACGAAGAACAGGAACGTGCCCGTCACGAGCTTCCACGACGGCACCCAGCGACGCCAGCCGTACTTGTTGTGGCGCGGGTAGTCGATGATCCGCTTCTTGCCCGGCGGGCGACCGCCGGAGCCGCCGCGCCCCGGACCGCCGCCGCGACCGCCGCCACCGCCACCGCGCCGCCCCCCACCGGGACCACCGGGTCCGGAATCGGCACCCCTGCGGCGGCTGCCGCGCTGGGCGGCCCGTCGGGCCTCCGCGCGCCCGCCGTAGGGCCGCTGCTCCTCTCCGTAGGAGGAGGGAGGTCCGTACGAGGCCGAAGGGGCCTCCGTACCGACGTCATGGGCCGGGGCCGACCTGCGGCCCATCGGCTGCTGGGCAGCGCGCCGTGCCGCCGCGCGACCGCCCGTCGGCGGCTGCTGCGGCGGCATTTTGCGACGATGCTCGCTCATCGAACGACTACTCCTCGGGCAGGCGCGTACGCCTGGAAGCGGCAGTTGAGTTCCGGTCCCCCCGAAATGCGCACGCGGGAACCCCATCGGAGGTCCCCCCGTACCGCAGCCGGTCACCCGCAGCACTGACGCCCCACGGCGTCGCTCGGTTCCCGGTGATCTGCATGCCGCACAGACTACGCACGGCCAAAACCCTCCTAGAGCCGGAGTTCACCCCAAATCGGACAAGGCGATCGCTGTGAATTGAGGATGTGACGCCGGTCACGGCGGTCCCGCTTGTCGAGACAGGGAGCCCGTTCTATCGTGCTGATGTATCGAGCCGATACATCAGCACGGCATAAGGGCCCCGATGGCGGAGGAGGAGGCGACGGATGAGCAGGCGCTCAGGCATCCTCGAGTTCGCCGTCCTCGGCCTGCTGCGCGAGGCCCCCATGCACGGGTACGAGCTGCGGAAGCGCCTCAACACCTCGCTGGGCGTCTTCCGGGCCTTCAGCTACGGAACGCTGTATCCCTGCCTCAAGACGCTGGTCGCCAACGGCTGGTTGATCGAGGAGCCGGGCAGCGCCCCCGAGGAGGCCCTCGCCGCGTCACTCGCAGGGCGCCGGGCCAAGATCGTCTACCGTTTGACGCCGGCAGGTAAGGAGCACTTCGAGGAGCTCCTCTCCCACACCGGCCCGGACGCCTGGGAGGACGAGCACTTCGCGGCGCGCTTCGCCTTCTTCGGACAGACCGAGCGCGAGGTGCGGATGCGCGTGCTCGAGGGCCGCCGCAGCCGGCTGGAAGAGCGCCTGGAGAAGATGCGCGCCTCCCTGGCCCGCACCCGCGAGCGCCTGGACGACTACACGCTTGAGCTGCAGCGCCACGGCATGGAGTCCGTGGAGCGCGAAGTGCGCTGGCTGAACGAGCTCATCGAGAGCGAGCGGGCAGGGCGGGATCAGCGATCCGGCCCCGACGCCCCCGCTCGGCACGACAACGATTCTGGAGAAACGGGCGGCCTGCCCCGGCACGGGGGCAGTACCCGGCCGGATCCGTCCGACGACACCGCCAAGTGAAACCCTGCACACAGCAGGGCTTCCACGATCACACAGGGAGCAACCGGAATGGGTTCGGTTCGCGTAGCCATCGTCGGCGTGGGCAACTGCGCCGCCTCGCTGGTACAGGGCGTCGAGTACTACAAGGACGCCGACCCGGCGGCCAAGGTGCCCGGCCTGATGCACGTCCAGTTCGGCGACTACCACGTCGGTGACGTCGAGTTCGTCGCCGCCTTCGACGTCGACGCGAAGAAGGTCGGCCTCGACCTCTCCGACGCCATCGGCGCCAGCGAGAACAACACCATCAAGATCTGCGACGTCCCGAACAAGGGCGTCACGGTCCAGCGCGGTCACACGCTCGACGGTCTCGGCAAGTACTACCGCCTGACCATCGAGGAGTCCGCCGAGGAGCCCGTCGACGTCGTCCAGATCCTCAAGGACCGCCAGGTCGACGTCCTCGTCTGCTACCTGCCCGTCGGTTCCGAGGACGCGGCGAAGTTCTACGCCCAGTGCGCCATCGACGCCAAGGTCGCCTTCGTCAACGCCCTCCCGGTCTTCATCGCCGGCACCAAGGAGTGGGCCGACAAGTTCACCGAGGCGGGCGTCCCGATCGTCGGCGACGACATCAAGTCGCAGGTCGGCGCGACCATCACGCACCGCGTGATGGCGAAGCTGTTCGAGGACCGCGGTGTCCGTCTTGAGCGCACGATGCAGCTCAACGTCGGCGGCAACATGGACTTCAAGAACATGCTCGAGCGCGACCGCCTCGAGTCCAAGAAGATCTCGAAGACGCAGGCCGTCACCTCGCAGATCCCGGACCGCGAGCTGGGCGAGAAGAACGTCCACATCGGCCCCTCGGACTACGTGGCCTGGCTGGACGACCGCAAGTGGGCGTACGTCCGCCTCGAGGGCCGCGCGTTCGGCGACGTCCCGCTGAACCTGGAGTACAAGCTCGAGGTGTGGGACTCCCCGAACTCGGCGGGTGTCATCATCGACGCCCTGCGCGCCGCGAAGATCGCCAAGGACCGCGGCATCGGCGGCCCGATCCTCTCCGCCTCCTCGTACTTCATGAAGTCCCCGCCGGTGCAGTACTTCGACGACGAGGCCCTGGCCAACGTCGAGAAGTTCATCAAGGGTGAGGTCGAGCGCTAAAGCGCCGCACGCTTGTCGATCGAGGGTCCCCGAGGCGCTGCCCGGGGGCCCTCGTCATATGTGAGTCTTGCTGCCATGTCCGTCGTACGTGATCTGCGCGTACTCATGCGCCTGCGGAACTTCCGCCGCCTGCTCGCCGTCCGGTTGCTCTCCCAGTGCGCCGACGGCACCTACCAGGTGGCCCTGGCCACGTACGTCGTCTTCTCCCCCGAGAAACAGACCTCGCCCGGTGCGATCGCCTCCGCCATGGCGGTGCTCCTGCTCCCGTACTCGCTCGTCGGGCCCTTCGCCGGAGTGCTCCTCGACCGCTGGCAGCGCCGCCAGGTCTTCCTGTACGGCAACCTCCTGCGCGCCCTGCTGGCCTGCGGGACCGCCCTCCTCGTCCTCGCCTCCGTACCGGACTGGCTCTTCTACGCCTCCGCCCTCTCCGTCACCGCCGTCAACCGGTTCGTCCTGGCAGGGCTCTCGGCCTCCCTCCCCCGTGTCGTCGACGAAGAGCGGCTCGTGATGGCGAACTCGCTCTCGCCCACCGCGGGCACCCTCGCCGCGACCATCGGCGGCGGCCTCGCGTTCGGTGTCCGGCTCCTCGCCGACAACTCCGACGCGGTCGTCGTGGCCTTCGGTGCCGTCCTCTACCTCTGTGCCGCCCTCGCCTCCCTGCGGATGTCCCGGGAACTCCTCGGCCCCGATGCCGACCTCAGACCGCAGTCCCTCGCCTCGGCTCTGAGATCCACGGCCCACGGTCTGGCCGCAGGGCTGCGGCACCTCGCCGAACGACGCCCCGCCGTCCGGGCACTCATCGCGGTGGCCCTCATGCGCTTCTGTTACGGCGCCCTGTTCGTCACCGTGCTCATGCTCTGCCGCTACGCCTGGAGCTCCACGGACTCCGACGGCCTCGCTCTTCTCGGGCTCGCCGTCGCCTCGTCCGGTGCCGGCTTCTTCGCGGCCGCCGTCCTCTCGCCCGGGGAGAGCACCCGTCCCGCCATGGCGTAGCCGAAGGCGAAGGCGATGATGCTCAGGCCGAGCAGGGCGAAGAGCGAGCGGCGCAGGAGGTCGT
>NZ_JBEXSZ010000015.1:0-87059 GCF_040613865.1 Streptomyces sp. NPDC006197
CGACGCGGGACCGGGCAAGGACACCCCCCACCTCCTCGACGTCCTCAAGGAGAAGCAGGTGCCCGCCACCTTCTTCCTCCTCGGCAGCATCCGGGTCCTGACCGCCCGTGCGCCGGGGCCGCCGGGCCGGCCCCGGCGGACGACTCTCGGAGCTTGACGGACCGTCCGGATATCCGGTTGGCAGTACGGGGAGGCGCCGGGGATAGTCCCGGGGTGACCTCACCCGCCGCCTCCCCCCACCAGGCACCGTCCCGCTCCCGCCGCCCCGAGTGGGCCGGCCGCAACTACCTCCTGCTCACCGCCGCCACCGTCGTGACCAACCTCGGCACGCACGGCGCGCTGATCGCCACGACCTGGGCGGTCTTCGACGCCGGGGGCGACGCCGGCGACGTGGGTCTGGTCGCCATGGCGCGCTTCGCGCCGCTGGTCCTCTTCCTGCTCATCGGCGGCGCGGTGGCCGACCGGGTGCCCCGGCACCGGGTGATGGTCGCGGCCAACGCCCTCAACTGCGTCTCGCAGGCCGCCTTCGCCGTCCTCGTGCTCTCCGGCGAGGCCCGCATCTGGCAGATGATGGTGCTCACCGCGCTCTGCGGCACCGGTCAGGCCTTCTTCAACCCGGCGGCCGAGGGCATGCTCATGTCCAGCGTCAGCGGGGAGCAGGCGAGCCGTGCCTTCGCCGTCTTCCGGATGGCGATGCACGGCGCCGCCATCGGCGGTGCGGCGCTCGGCGGCGCGCTCGTCGCCTTCGTCGGACCGGGCTGGGTCCTCGCCATCGACGCGGTCGCCTTCGCCGTCGCGGGCGGCCTGCGCGCCTTCCTCGACGTGAGCGGCATCCCGGACCGCGCGCCCGGCGGCGGACTCTTCGCGGATCTGCGGGAGGGCTGGCGGGAGTTCGTCGGCCGGCCCTGGCTGTGGTCGATCGTCGCGCAGTTCTCGGTGGTGGTGGGCCTGATCGGCGCGGTCGAGTCGGTGTACGGACCGCTGGTCGCCCGGGACGAGTTGGGCGGCTCGCGCCCCTGGGGCATCGCGCTCGCCGCGTACGGGGCGGGGACGGTCGCGGGCGCCGTCCTGATGACCCGGTGGAAACCGCGCCGGATGCTCTTCGTCGGAACCCTGTGCGTCTTCCCGATCGCGCTGCCCTCCGCCGCGCTCGCCGTGCCGCTGGACGCGGCCGGTCTGACGGCGGCGATGTTCGTCAGCGGGGTGGCGATCGAGGTCTTCGGCGTCTCGTGGATGACGACCATGCACCAGGAGATCCCGGAGGAGAAGCTGTCCCGGGTCTCCGCGTACGACTGGTTCGGCTCGACGGCGCTGCTGCCGCTGTCCACGGCCCTGGCGGGCCCGGCGGAGAGCGCGTTCGGCCGGAGCGAGGCGCTGTGGGGCGCGGCGGCGCTGATGGTGCTGGTCACCGCGCTGGTCCTGCTCGTGCCGGACGTACGGAACCTGACGCGCCGTCCGCACACGAAGGAGGTCGCGGGCGCCCCTGCCGCCGGTACCTCAGCCGATGCCGAAGGCGCCCTCCGGGGGAACGGGTGACGGGACGGCTCCGGCGTCGAGGACCGGCTGTGCGCCGCCGGTGAACCGGTCGAGCGTCTCCCCGTGCTCCACGCGCGCGGGGAAGGCGTCGGCCGCCGCACGCCGCGCGAGACGGGCGGTGTCGATCCCCCGCCCGGAGGCGACGAGCACCGCGTTCCCGAAGCGGCGGCCGCGCAGCACGGCGGGCTCCGCGACGAGCGCCAGTTCGGGGAAGACGACGGCGAAGGTGGCGAGCTGGGAGCGGAGGAAGGCGAAGGGCGCGCCGTCGGCCAGGTTGGCGGCGTAGAGACCGTCGGGCCGCAGGACGCGCCGGACCTCGCGCGCGTACTCGACGGAGGTGAGGTGCGCGGGCACGCGCGAGCCGCCGAAGACGTCGCCCACGATCAGATCGGCCGAGGAGTCCGGCGCCGCCTCCAGCCAGGCGCGGGCGTCCGCCGCGTGCACGGTGGTCCCCGAGTCCTCGGGCAGCGGCAGGTGCTCCTCGACCAGGGCGAGCAGCCCCCGGTCGGCCTCGACCACGTCCTGACGCGAGCCGGGCCGGGTGACGGCGACGTACCGGGGCAGCGAGAGCGCCCCGCCGCCCAGGTGGAGGACGTCGAGGGGCGCGCCGGCCTCGGCGGCGCCGTCGACGACATGGGCGAGGCGCCGCGCGTACTCGAACTCCAGGTACGCCGGATCGTCCAGGTCGACGTACGACTGGGGCGCGCCGTCGACCGTCAGGAGCCAGGCCCGCTCCCGGTCCACGTCGGGCATGAGGCGCGCGGTGCCCTGATCGACCTCGCGGATGACGGGGATGTGCTCGTTCACGCCTTCATTGTGCCGCCACGGCCTCCGGCCCCCGGTGCCGGGCGACGCCACCACCGCTGCGGGCATCGTTCCGCGGGGCGAGGGGGTCCCCCTGCTCGAGCGAAGTCGAGAGCTTGGGGGAGGGTGGGCACGGCCCCCGTCGCCGGGTTCCGGCCCTCCGCGCGGCGCCCCCGAGGACCCCCACCCGGACGGTCAGCCCGTCCAGACCGCTGCGACCGCCCGGGCGCACGTGGCGGCCTGTGCCCGTCCCGCACGCGCCGCCGCCGCCCGGTGTGCGGGGTCCAGCGCGTTGCGCCCGATCGCCTTGCGGGAGGCCTCGTCGGGGGTGATCACCTCGACGCGCGCCCCGGCGGCGGCGAGGTCGGCGCCCTGCCGGGCCGGGGAGAGCACGACCTTGCTGCCCCGGGCGCTGGGGGCGATGACGACGATCCGGTCGTGGCCGGCGGCGAGGTGGGCGTTGGCCGTGGAGTGGATGCCGCCGTCGATCCAGCGGCGCCCGCCGATCGTCGCCGGGGGCCAGACGCCGGGGATGGCGCAGCTCGCGGTGACGGCGTCGGTCAGCGGGACCCCGCTGTCCTCGTCGTACGCGGTGAGTTCGCCGGTCTCGGCGTCGACCGCGGTGATCAGCAGCGGCCGCGCGGGCCAGTCGGCGGCCCGGCCGAGCCGCCGGGCGACGGTCGCGCGGCGGTCCGCCTCGGCCACCGTGGGGGCGGTGAGGGCGAGCCGGCCGAGCCTGCGCCCGTACTCCTCGGGGGTCCGGGAGCGGAGGACGGCGAGGGCGTACCGGAGGACGGTCGGGACCCCGAGCCGGGCGGCGGGCTCGGTGGCCTGCCCGTCGAGCTGCTCCTCGTACAGGGCGTCGAGCCCGCCCCGCCCGGAGGCGAGCCGTGCCCCGACGACGGCCCCCGCGGAGCTGCCGACGATCAGGTCGGCGGTGGTCAGATCGATCCCGGCGTCGAGGAGCCCGCGCAGCACCCCGGCCTCCCATCCCGCTCCGACGAGCCCTCCGGCCCCCAGGACCAGTGCCGTCCGCTTCCCCGCCCGCTTCTCCGTCTGCGTCATGTACCGAGTCTGGCCCAGGAGTTGATCCGTTCCGCGACCGGGGTGGGGGTCAGAGGTTCCTGAGGGCCTCGCGGACGGAGAGCGGGGAGAGACGTGAGCCGTGGGCGGTGACGAAGGCGCGGACCTCGGCGGGGGCCGTCCTGCCGTACTCGCGCAGGCTCCAGCCGATGGCCTTGCGGATGAAGAAGTCGGGGTGGGCCGAGCGGCGCAGGCAGTGGGCGAAGAGCCGGTCCGCGTCGGTGGCGTCCTTGAAGCGCAGCTGGTGGAGGAGGGCGGTGCGGACGACCCACAGGTCCTCGTCGTCGATCCACGCGTCCATCTCGGTGGCAAGGGCGGGATCGGCCGCGACCAGGCCGCCGACGACGTGGGCGGCGAGGTGGTCGACCGTGTCCCACCAGGAGACGGTGGTGACGAGCCGGCGGGCGACCGGCAGGAAGTCCGAGGAGCAGCGCTTCACGTGCCGGCGCAGGTAGTCGACGGCGAAGTAGTGGTACTCGCGCTCCGGGAGGGCGAAGCAGCGCAGGGCGATCGCGGCGCAGTCGGTCTCGTCGGGCCGCGGGGTGCCGTCGAGGACCGTACGGGACAGGGCTCGGCGCTCGGGCGCGCGGATGCCGAGGAAGGGAGCCGCGCCCTTCATGTACGCGACCATCTCCTGGGCCCGGAAGGGGTTCCCCGCGGCGGGGTAGACGGCGGTGAGCCGCTCCAGGACGGTGTCGGCGAGTCCGCTCGCGGGCGGCGGGGCGGCGCTCACCGGGCGCTCGCGGGTGGCGCGGTGTCGGTCGCGGGGGCGCCCGCGGGCGGCGCGGTCCCGGTCACGAGGTCCCTCGCCGGTGGCGCGATGTCGTTCATGGAACCCTCTCGGTCGCGGCGCGCTCGGGGACGCACCCGGACGGATCCGGGAGCGCACCCGGACGGACATGACGCACATTACGGCGCTCCTACGGACGCGTCCGTTACTCTCCCCGAATGCTCGCTCCCGTCCCCCGGCCGCCGGGCTCCCTCGCCGTCCGCTGTTCCCGGGCCCTGCTCTCCCCCCGCTCGCGGCTGTCGCTGCTCGCGCTCCTGCTGCTCACGGCCGCCTCCCTCGTGGTCCTCTACGAGCCGCAGCGGATGTTCGCCTCGGGCTGGCCGCCGCACACGGGCGGTGCCGGGGCGGTGCTGCTCTTCGGCCTCGCGTACGGGGTGTGCGCGGCGGCGTTCGTACCGCGTCCGGTGCTCAACCTGGCGGCGGGCGCGCTCTTCGGCGCGGCGGCCGGTCTGACGGGGGCGCTCGCGGGGACGGTGCTCGGCGCGGGGATCGCGTTCACCCTCGGCCGGGTCCTGGGGCAGGACGCGCTGCGGCCGCTGGTGCGGGGCCGCTGGCTGACGGCGGCGGACGGGCAGCTGAGCCGGCACGGGTTCCGTTCGATGCTGGCGATCCGGCTGTTCCCCGGGGTGCCGTTCGCGGCGGCCAACTACTGCGCGGCCGTCTCGCGGATGCGGTACGTCCCCTTCCTGGTCGCGACGGCGCTCGGCTCCCTGCCGAACACGGCGGCGTACGTGGTGGCGGGCGCCCAGGCCGGTTCGCCGGGCTCGCCGGCGTTCCTCTTCTCCGCGGGGTTCATCGTCCTGTCGGGCCTCGGCGCGGCGGTGGTGGCCTGGCGCAAGCGGCACGGCCTGCGGGCCGCCGTCCCGGCTGCGGCCCGGGAGCCCGGACCGGAGCGGGAGCCGGTGCTCCCGTAGCGCGTCCCGTCGTGCGACCGGGCTCGCCGTGGTCCCGTCATCTTGGGCATGTACGCTGCGCTCGACCTTCTGACCGCACACGTACATAACGGGACGGCCCTAGCCCCATGAGTTGGTTCGAATCGTTCATCCTGGGACTCGTCCAGGGGCTGACGGAGTTCCTTCCCATCTCCTCCAGCGCGCACCTCCGCCTCACGGCGGCGTTCGCCGGCTGGGAGGACCCGGGTGCGGCCTTCACCGCGATCACCCAGATCGGCACGGAGACGGCGGTCCTGATCTACTTCCGCAAGGACATCGCCCGGATCGTCTCGGCCTGGTTCCGCTCCCTCACCGACAAGACGATGCGCTCCGACCACGACGCCCAGATGGGCTGGCTGGTGATCGTCGGCTCGATCCCGATCGGTCTCCTCGGCGTCACGCTCAAGGACCAGATCGAGGGCCCCTTCCGCGATCTGCGGATCACGGCGACCACCCTCATCGTGATGGGCGTCGTCCTCGGCATCGCCGACCGGCTCGCCGCCCGCGACGAGATAGGCGGCCGGCACCGTGCGATGCGCGAGCGCAAGACGCTCAGGGACCTCGGCGTGAAGGACGGTCTGATCTACGGCGTCTGCCAGGCGATGGCGCTCATCCCCGGCGTCTCCCGCTCCGGCGCGACGATCTCCGGCGGTCTGTTCATGGGCTACACCCGTGAGGCGGCGGCCCGGTACTCGTTCCTCCTCGCGATCCCCGCGGTGCTGGCCTCGGGCGTGTTCGAGCTCAAGGACGCGGGCGAGAGCGGCCACATCTCCTGGGGCCCGACGGTCTTCGCCACGATCATCGCCTTCGCCGTGGGTTACGCGGTGATCGCGTGGTTCATGAAGTTCATCACCACGAAGTCCTTCATGCCGTTCGTGGTCTACCGGATCCTGCTCGGCATCCTGCTGATCGTGCTGGTCAGCATGGGTGTGCTCAGCCCGCACGCGGGCGAGTCCGCGGGCTGACGGAACAGGTACGCCCGGCGCTGTACGGCGCCAGGCGTACGGCACCTCCTGCCGGAAGGGCCGCCGGCCGCCGCGTCCGAGGGGGCGGCGGCCGCGCGCGTCAGGCGGCCTCAGTCCCGGTAGGGCACCCTGGCGATCTCCTCGATGCCGCCCAGGGTGCCCCACTCGTTCTTGCCGAGCCGGGTCAGCGGACGCATCAGGGTCATCTCGGGGTGGCCGTCGACCATGACGGACTCGTCGACCGCCGCGTGCACGACCCGGCCGAAGACGACCGTGGAGTCGCCGATCCGCAGCGTGCTGTGCAGCTCGCACTCCAGGGCCACCGGCGACTGGGCGACCCGCGGCGGCTTCACCCGCAGGCTCGGCTCCCGCTCGATGCCGCACGCGTCGAACTCGCTCACCCCGCGCGGGAAGTCGGTGGCCGTGGCGTTGATCCGCTCGAAGAGCCCCTCGGGGGCGAGGTTCACCACGAACTCCCCCGTCTCCTCGACGTTGCGCAGCGAGTCCTTGCGTCCGACCGAGGTGAACTGCACGACCGGCGGCGTGACCGAGGAGATGGTGAAGAAGGAGTGCGGGGCGAGGTTGTCCGTGCCGTCGGCCGAGGCCGTGGACACCCAGGCGATCGGCCGGGGCACGACGGTGGCGGTCAGCAGCCGGTAGAAGGAGGTGCGGTCGGTCAGGCCGGGATCGATGTTCACGCGCATGGCGGCCAGTATGACCGGCGTCCCGGCGACCGCCGCACGGTGGCCGGTCCGGCCCGCGCCCCGACGACCGCCGCACGCCCCTTGGCCCCCGGCGTCCGCTGCCCGACACTGAGGCGATGACGCAGCGCGTGGACCTCGCGACCGTGATGGACCGATTCGCCCTCGACGACCTGGTCACCGGCTACGCGGCGGCCGTGGACGAGGGCGACTGGAACGCCTACCGGGGCCTGTTCACCCCGGACGGCAGGGCCGACTACCGCGGCTCGGGCGGGATCGAGGGGCCGGCGGCGGAGGTCGCGGACTGGCTCGCCGCGACGCTGCCCCTCTTTCCCGTACGCCAGCACCTCATCGTGAACCGGCGGGTGCGGTTCCGGGAGCCCGGCGGGTACCCGGAGGCCGGGGACCGGGCGGACGTCGGCGCCGACTACGTCAACCCGATGCGGTTCGCCACCGGCGAGGACTTCGTCTGCGGCGGCCGCTACGCCTTCGCGGCGCGCCGCACCGCCGACGGCTGGCGGCTCTCCTCGGTCGTCGTGGACGAGCGCTGGCGCCGCGCCTGACGTGCGGTCAGGACGCCTGGGCCAGGGCGTCGCGGACGACGCGCTCGCACAGCTCGTGGGTGAGCAGGGCGTCCCGGGCGCTGAGCACCCGGCCGTCCCGTACCGAGTCGAGGAAGGCGAGGACCGCCTGCTCGATGCCGCGCTGCCGGGCCACGGGCACCCAGTCGCCGCGGCGGCGCACGGTCGGCTGCCCCTTGTGGTCGACGACCTCGGCGAGGTTGAGGACCTGGCGCTTGGTGTCCTGCCCCGAGACCTCCAGGATCTCCTCGGTGGAGCCGTTCATCCGGTTCATCATGCCGATGGCGGTGAACCCGTCGCCGGAGAGCTGGAGCACCACGTGGTGCATGAGCCCCTCGCGGATCCGGGCGCGGACGTCGATGTGCTCGATCTCGCCGGGCAGCAGGAAGCGCAGGGTGTCGACGACGTGGATGAAGTCGTCGAGGACGAGGGTGCGGGGGTCCTCGGGCAGGCCGATGCGGTTCTTCTGGAGGAGGATCAGCTCGCGCGGGTGGTCGAGGCACTGGGCGTAGGCGGGGGCGAGGCGCCGGTTGAAGCCGACGGCGAGGCTGACGGAGCGCTTCTCGGCGAGCTCCACGATCCGCTCGGAGTCGGCGTACTCGTACGCGAGGGGCTTGTCGACGTACGTGGGGACCCCGGCTTCGATCAGCCGGCCGGCGATCTCGGCGTGGGCGGCGGTGGAGGCGTGGACGAAGGCCGCGTCGAGCCCGGCGGAGAGCAGCGAGTCGAGGTCGCGGTGGCGCCGGTCGGCGGGCAGGTGCAGGGTGTCGGCCACTCGCTTCAGGGTCGCCGGGGTGCGGGTCTGGAGGTGGAGTTCGACCCCGGGGAGGGTGCCGAGGACGGGGAGGTAGGCCTTCTGCGCGATGTCGCCGAGTCCGATGCAGCCAACCTTCACGGGGGTCTCCCTTGTCGTCGTTCGCCGGCCCTGGCCGTAAGGGCCGTTCGCGCCGGTCAGCTTACGCGGGACGGGTCGCGTCCCCGGCCGGGGGGACCGGGTCGACGGGCGGGTTCCAGTCGCAGATGCCGTCGAAGCCGCGCAGGGCGAGGCCGGGCCCGAAGCGGGAGACGGCGCCGACGGCCGCGGTGCGGAGGGCGACGGCGGGGCGGGCGGAGAGCATGGTGATCGCGCCGGTGCGGGCGGCCTTGCGGACGATGGCCGTGGTGCGCGGCAGCCGGTCGGCGGTGTACGCGGCGAGTGCGCGGCCCGGCACGAAGCCGGGGGTGGTGCGGGCGTGGTGGGCGAGGACGACGGCGTCCTCGACGGCCTGGTTCCCGCCCTGGCCGAGGCTCGGCATCATCGCGTGCGCGGCGTCGCCGAGGAGGGCGACCCTGCCCCGGTGGAAGGCGGGCAGCGGGTCGGGCAGGTGGTGGACGTCGTGCCGCAGGATCCGGTCGGGGGCGACGCCGGCGAGGATCTCGGGGACGGGGTGGTGCCAGTCGCCGAAGAGCCGGAGCAGTTCGGCCTTCTCGTCGTCGGGCGCGTGGGCGCCGGCGGGGGCCACGGCCATGGCGTACGCGTAGACCCGGCCGTCCTTGAGGGGCTGGCTCCCCCACAGCCGGCCGGCGCCCCAGGTCTCGTGCGGGGCGAAGGGCCGCGCGGGCGCGGGGACGACGACGCGCCAGCTGGTGCTGCCGGAGTAGCGGGGGCCGGGGTGGTCGGGGAAGAGGGTCCGGCGGGTCGCCGAGTGGATGCCGTCGGCGGCGATGACGAGCCCGGCCTCGATCTCGCCGCGGTCCGTGGCCTTGGCGTCCGAGACGGTGAGCCGGGCGGGGCGGTGGTCGTCGCCGGGGTCGGTGACGGTGGCGGTCACGCCGGTGCGGACGGCGCCCTCGGGGAGGGCGGAGGTGAGGAGGTCGACGAGGGTGGCCCGGTGGAGGAGGACGAGGGGGCCGCCGAAGCGGGCGGCGGCGGCCTCGGCGTCGGTGCGGGAGAGCCAGCGGCCGGCGGGGGTGCGCATGCCGCCGTCGCCCTGCCAGGCGGAGAGCTCGCGGACGCGGTCGCCGAGACCGATGACGTCGAGGGCGCGCTGGGCGTTGGGGGCGAGGGCGATGCCGGCGCCGACGGGGGCGAGGTCGGTGGCGCGTTCGAGGAGGGTGACCTGCCAGCCGCGCCGGTTCAGGGCGACGGCGGCGGTGAGTCCGCCGATGCCGGCTCCGACGATGACGGCACGGTGCTGCTGTTCCATGGCTGCTCCTCGGTTCGGACGGTGAGGACGGGCGGGACGGCGGGGGCGGGCGGGATGGCGGGGACGGATGGGACGGCGGGCACGGGTGGGACAGGCCGGGAACTACAGGTGTAGTGACCCTTCCGTCGCGACGGTACTACAGGTGTAGTCACGCCGGTAGTAGGTTGTCCCCATGACGCGAGCCACCGCCCGGACCCCCGCCCCGGAGACCCCCGTCTCCCGCGCCGAACGGATCGGCGACGCCGCGCTCGCCCTCCTCGTCGAGCGCGGGATGCGGGGCCTGACCCACCGCGCCGTGGACGAGCGGGCCGGACTGCCGCAGGGGTCGACGTCCAACCACGCCCGCACCCGCCAGGCCCTCCTGGAGACGGCCGTACGGCGCCAGGTCCAGCGGGAGGCCGAGGTCCTCACCCCGCACGAGCTGCCCGGCCCGGAGAGCGGAGGCGACGCGCTGGTCGACGCGCTCGCCCTCGCCCTGCACCGCTACCTCACCGACCACCGATCCCTGCTCGTCTCCCGCTACGAGCTGGCCCTGGAGGCCACCCGCCGGCCCGAGCTGCGCACCTTCTTCGACTCGGCCGGCTCGACGTTCCACACCCCGCTGATCGCGATGATGGCGGCGGCCGGTTCCGCGGAGCCCGAACGGCACGCGCTCTCGCTGATCGCCTGGAGCGAGGGACTGATGTTCTCCTGTGCGGCGGGCTCCTTCCACGCGGCCGTGCCGAGCCGCGCCGAACTGCGCACCGGCTTCGACGAGTTGCTGCGCGGCATGCTCGGGGAGCCGGCCTGATCGGTACGACACCCCCTGGCGCCGCCCGCGATCATGGGAGACGATGCCGCCCATGACCACCGAACGCACCGAAACCACCCCGCGCGTCGACCCGGCCACCACCACCGGCGAGCGCGAGGCGCTGGAGCAGTGGCTCGACTTCCACCGCGCGACCCTCGCGATGAAGTGCGAGGGGCTCGACGACGCCCAGCTGCGCACCCCGTCCGCCCCGCCCTCGGACCTCAACCTCCTTGGCCTGGTCCGGCACATGGCCGAGGTCGAGCGCGGCTGGTTCCGCCGCGTCCTGGCCGGCGAGAAGGCGGAGTGGATCTACTCGACGGAGGAGGACCACGACCGGGACATCCACGTCACGGACGAGGACACCTACGAGGAGGCCCACGCCACCTGGCAGGCCGAGATCGCCCACGCGCGCACCCTGGCCGCCGGCCGTGGCCTCGACGACCTGGGCGCGGGCGAGCACCGCAGCGGCGAGACCTTCAACCTCCGGTGGATCTACCTCCACATGATCGAGGAGTACGCCCGCCACAACGGCCACGCGGACCTCATCCGCGAGCGCATCGACGGCGCGACCGGGGACTGACCCCGGCCGGGCCGGTCAAGACCGGGCCCCGCACGGCTCACCCGTGCGGGGCATTCCCCGCCGGTAGGGGCGCGAAGATCACGTACGGAGCAGCAGAGTTGCGCGGGTGCATGGAACCCGAACAACAGCGAAGATCCTGGTCGGGGCGGCGGTCGCCGCCCTGGCGGGCTGCGTCTCGGTGGACGCCCCGCCGACGGCGCCCACCCCCGTCCCCGCGCCCGCGGCCGACACCGCCCCCGCCCAGGACGTGGCACCGCAGATCGTCGAGGGCCCGGCCCGCGAGGCCCTCGAAGCGGCGCTCCCCGCTCCCCCGCCGTCCGCCGCGCCCCGCGTGACGTCTCCGGCGGGGCAGCACCGGCGGGCGGCGGCGCCGCCCCGCCCGGAGAAACCGCACCCCGCCCCCGTACCGCGACAGCGCGAGCATCCGCGGCCGGCGGCCCGGCCGGACCTTCCCGTACCGCCGGAGCTCACGGGGTTACCGGGGAACCCGCCGGTCTCCCGGGCGGACGTCTGCGACCTGGGCGAGCGGTACGGCGGCTGGGGCCCCGGCAGTACTCAGGCCAGGATCTGTCAGGGCGCGTACAACCGGTGAACCTCGGTCACGCGTCCCTGAGCCGCAGCTCCAGACGCTCGATCGCGGCCCGTACCCCGTTCCCGTAGCCGTCGTCGTCGAGGTGGTCCGAAGCGGCGCGGGCCCGGTCCAGATGGACCCGCGCGGCGTCGGGCCGCCGGAGCTTGACGTAGTCGGCGGCCAGGTTCAGATGGAGCGAGGGGTAGAGCGCCCGGAGGGCGGCCGCCGAGTCGTGCGCGGCGAGCCGCTCCTCGGCGAGCCCCTCGGCCGCGCTCAGCGCCCGCAGGTCCCAGGCCAGCTCGGTGTCGGGATCGTCCTGGGCGTCCGCCATGTAGTGGGCGAGGGTGCAGCGGTGCAGGGGGTCGCCGTCCGGGCCGATCTGCTGCCACAGCAGCCCGAAGCGGTTGCGGGCCTCCTCGCGGTCGCCGCCGTGGAGCAGCATCATGGCCTGCCCGATCCTGGTCATGACCCCGTCGTCCGACACCTGCTGCTGCTCGGTCACCGCGACCTCCACCCGCTCACCCACTGAGAGTGACGACGCTAGCCGCACCCGGCCCGGATCGGGCCGAGGCTCAGCCGAGGTCCGGGATGCGCCAGTCGATCGGCTCGTGTCCCTGGGCCGCGACGGCCGCGTCGATCTGGGTGAAGGGCCGCGAGCCGAAGAACTTCTTCGCCGACAGCGGCGAGGGGTGCGCGCCCTTCACCACGACGTGCCGCTCCTCGTCGATGAGCGGCAGCTTCTTCTGCGCGTAGTTGCCCCACAGGACGAAGACGGCGGGGTCGGGGCGGGAGGCGACGGCGGTGATCACCGCGTCGGTGAACTTCTCCCAGCCCTTGTTCTTGTGCGAGTTCGCCTCGCCGGAGCGGACCGTCAGCACGGCGTTGAGCAGGAGGACGCCCTGTTCGGCCCACGGCATCAGATAGCCGTTGTCCGGGATCGGGTGGCCGAGCTCCTCGTGCATCTCCTTGTAGATGTTCCGCAGGGAGGGCGGGGTCTTCACACCCGGGCGGACGGAGAAGCAGAGGCCGTGGCCCTGCCCCTCGCCGTGGTAGGGGTCCTGGCCGAGGATCAGGACCTTCACCTTGTCGTACGGGGTGGCGTCGAGGGCGGCGAAGACCTCGTCCTTCGGCGGGAAGACCGGTCCCTTGGCGCGCTCCTCCTCGACGAACTCGGTGAGCTGGGCGAAGTACGGCTTCTGCAGCTCCTCGCCGAGGACACCCCGCCAGGACTCGGGCAGCATGCTGGTGTCGGTCACGGTCAACAACCTCCGGTGGACGTTCCTGTTACTCGTCCGAGAACCTACCGGGGGCCACTGACAGTGGCCCCCGCAGGCCCGCTACCAGCTGGCGCGGCGGCTCAGCTCCCACATCTGCATGACCGTCTGCGGGTCGAGGGCGCGCTCGCCGCCGCCGATGTCCTCGCCGGCCGCGATGTACAGCTTGCCCTGCCACAGGGGCAGCAGCCGGACGTCCTGGACCATGATCTCCTGGGCCTCCACGAACTCGTCCGTGACGGTCCCGCGGTCGCTCTCGCGGCGGGACTTCGGCAGCAGTTCGTTGGTGATCCGGGAGCTCTCGTAGGGCGTGCCGAGGACGTTCTCCTTGCCCACGAAGGGGGCGACGAAGTTGTCCGGGTCCGGGAAGTCGGGGAACCAGCCGCGGCCGAAGACCGGGTACTCGCCCTTCTGGTAGCCCTCCTGGAACTCCTTCCAGGGCTTGCCGTGCAGGGTGACCTCGAAGAGGCCGGACTCCTCCAGCTGCCGCTTGAGCTCGGCGAACTCGGCGGCCGTCGAGGAGCCGTACCGGTCGGTGGTGTACCAGAAGTCCAGCGCGACGGGCTCGGTGATGCCTGCACTGCGGAGGATCTTCTTCGCCTTCTCCACGCTGGGCGAGCCGAAGCGGTCGAAGAACTTGGTGGTGTGGGCGGCGATGCCCTTGGGCACCATCGAGTACAGGGGCTCGGCGGTGCCCTGGTAGACCTTGTTGACCAGTTCGTCGCGGTCGACGAGCTGGGCGATGGCCTTGCGGACGGGGAGCTTGGCGACGGACTTGTCCTGGGTGTTGAAGACCAGGTAGCGGATGTCGGCGCCGGTCGACTCGATGAGCTGGAGGCCCTTGTTCTCCGGCTTGTCCTCCTGGAGGGCGACGACCTCCTCGGCGGTGAGGCCGCGGTAGGTGGCGTCGATCTCCTTCTTCCGGAGGGCGGCGACCATGGCGTCGGAGTTGTCGAAGTACCGGATCGTGACGCCGCCGTTCTTGCGGTCGGCGAAGCCCTTGTAGGTGGGGTTCTTCGTCAGCTCCGCCGTCTCGCGCTCGGTGTACGAGTCGAGGGCGTACGGGCCGGAGCCCATGACCTTGCCGTCCTTGCGGAGCTGGTCGGCCGGGTACTCGGCGGGGTCCACCAGCGACATCGCGGGGGTGGCGAGGACGAAGGGGAAGGTGGCGTCCGACTTGTTGAGCCGGAAGACGACGGTGCGGTCGCCGACGGTGTCGATCTTGTCGAGCGAGCCGAGCATGCCGTTCGGGCCGCCCTTGTAGTTGATCGTGCGGATGCGCTCGATCGAGTACTGGACGGCCTTGGCGTCCAGTTTGTGCCCGTTGGAGAAGGTGAGGCCCTCCACGAGCTTGCACTCGAAGACCCGACTGGAGGTGTCCGTGAACTTGCAGTCGGCGGCGTCCGACTGCGGGGTGGTGCTGCCCGTCGGGAAACTCACCAGGGTCTGGAAGACATTCCGGAAGAGCTCCCAGGAATTGTCCCACGCGGCGGCCGGATCAAGCGTGGTGGGAGAACTCGTCGTACCGACGACGATTCTCTGCTCCCCGGCGGATTCGCTGTCCGAGAAGACACCGCATCCGGTTACCAGGGATATGGACACAAGGGCTGCAGCGGACTGCAGACTGGTCCGGTTGAACACGTGCACGCTCCTCGTTCAGCCAGGGGTCGGCCGACGATACCGCAGCACCCCGCCAGGTCAATGTTCGAGCCTGCCGGGGCACTTGAGGCATTCGGCGCACAACCGGGCTCAATCCGGACAAGAGAATCCGGAAAGTGTCCGGTTATCGGTCACCCGACTCCGGCGTTCAGGAAAATGCCACCGTCGACGACGAGCGTCTGACCGGTGATCCACTCCGACTGTGACGAGGTGAGGAAGGCCGCCGCCCCGCCGATGTCCTCGGGCTCGCCGAGCCGGCCGAGCGGATAGGAGGCGGCCGCCTCCGCCTCACGGCCCTCGTAGAGCGCCCGCGCGAATTTCGTCTTCACGACGGCCGGCGCGATCGCGTTGACCCGCACGACCGGCGCGAATTCATGCGCCAGCTGAAGGGTCAGATTGATCATCGCGGCCTTGCTCATTCCGTACGCGCCGACGAAAGGCGAGGCGGAGACGCCGGCGATCGAGGCGATGTTCACGATCGCCCCGCCGTGCTCCTTCTGCCAGGCGTGCCAGCTCCGCTGGGCGAAACCGAGCGCGGAGATCACATTCGTCTCGAACACCTTGCGAGCCACCCCGAGATCCATGTCCGCGATGGGCCCGAATACGGGGTTCGTGCCGGCGTTGTTGACCAGGAAGTCCAGGCGGCCGAAACCGTCCATGGCCGCCTCGACGGCGGTGGCCTGGTGGGCCTCGTCGTGCGCCTTGCCGGGGACGGCGATGACCCGGTCGGCCCCGAGCCGCTCGACAGCCTCCTTGAGGGCCTCCTCGCCGCGTCCGGTGATGACGACCCGGTCGCCGCGGGCGACGAGGGCCTCGGCGACGCCGTAGCCGATGCCCCGGCTGGCGCCGGTGACGAGGGCGACCTTGCCGGACAGCTCCGGCCGTTCCTGTGCGGTCATGTCCGTCTCCTCTCGATGCCGATGCCGACGGGTCAGTTGAGCGGGCCGCCGGCCACGTACATGACCTGGCCGGAGACGAAGCCGGCGTCGTCGCCCGTGAAGAACGCGATCGCGTTGGCGACGTCCTCGGGGCGGCCGACCCGCGCCACCGGGATCATGGAGGCGGCGGCCGCCTGGAACTCCTCGAAGCCCATGCCGACGCGCTCGGCGGTCTGCGCGGTCATCTCGGTGACGATGAAGCCCGGGGCGACGGCGTTGGCGGTGATGCCGAACTTGCCGAGCTCCTTGGCGAGGGTCTTGGTGAAGCCCTGCAGACCCGCCTTGACGGCCGAGTAGTTGGCCTGGCCGCGGTTGCCGAGCGCCGAGGAGGAGGAGAGGGAGACGATCCGGCCGAAGCCCGCGTCCACCATGTGCTTCTGGACGGCCTTCGCCATCAGGAAGGCGCCCTTGAGGTGGACGTTCATGACGATGTCCCAGTCGGACTCGGACATCTTGAAGAGCAGGTTGTCGCGGAGCACGCCCGCGTTGTTGACGAGGATCGTCGGCGCGCCGAGCTCGGCGGCGACCCGCGCGACGGCGGCCTCCACCTGCGCGCCGTCCGAGACGTCGCAGCCGACCGCGAGGGCGGTGCCGCCCGCGGCGGTGATCTTCTCGACGGTGTCCTTGCAGGCCGCCTCGTCGAGGTCGAGTACGGCGACGGCGCGGCCCTCGGCCGCCAGGCGGAGCGCGGTGGCCGCGCCGATGCCCCGTGCGGCACCCGTGACAATGGCTACGCGCTGCTCGGTGGTGGACATGCTTGGTTCTCCTCGCCCTTGGATCGTCCCTGGTGGCGGCCGAACCATCCGTCCGCTCCTGCGTCCCGCACATGAGCGACCGCTTAGTATCGTCCGCAGGACGAGACGCTAGAAGCCCTGGCACCCGGTGTCAACGGCCCACCGGGTGCACCGGGTCACTCCTCCCGCTCCTACCGGACGAGAAGGTCGAGCAGCCGTTCCACCTCGGCCTCGGGGTCGGTGGTCAGACCCGTGTGGACGGGGCCCGGCTGCACGACCGTGGAGCGCGGCGCGATCAGCCAGCGGAAGCGCCGTCCCGCGTCGTCGCGCGCGGCCTGGCCCGCCGCGTCACCGCCCAGACAGACCCCCTCGACGGCGCCCAGCGCGGCCCGTACGCCGGCCACGTCGGCCGCCGGGTCGAGCACCGTCAGCTTGGCCTCGTCGAGATGCGTACGGGCGGCCACGAAGGACCGGGCGCGGCAGTAGACGACCACTCCCGCGTTGAAGCACTCGCCGCGCTCCACCCGGGGCACGACGCGCAGCAGCGCGTACTCGAAGACATCGCGGTCGGTCACGTCGTGCTGTCCTTCTCGGTGGTGTGCTTCCGGGGCGCGAGGCGTTCGGCGAGCCAGCCCGGCGGCCGCTGCGGCCGGTTCTCGGTGCGCGGCCCGAGCGTGATCCGCTCGTGGATGGTGGCGGCGCGCGGCAGCAGCGCCGAGACGTACGCGGCGCGCACCTCGTCCGTGCCGCCGAAGCCGGGCTCGTCGACGAGCCACTCGTCGGGGACGTCGGCGGTGACCTCCTCCAGGAGCTCGCGGGTGACGAGCGGAGCGAGCTCGGCGGCCGCGGCGGTGACGTCCGGGGCGAAGCGGGCGAGCGCGTGGTCGGAGGCGTCGTACGGCTTCGCGGCGGAGGCCTGGGCGCCCGGCCAGTTGTGGTGCCAGATCATGGTGGCCCCGTGGTCGATGAGCCACAGGTCGCCGTGCCAGACGAGCATGTTCGGGTTGCGCCAGGAGCGGTCGACGTTGTTGATCAGCGCGTCGAACCAGACGACCCGGCCGGCCTCCCGGGGGTCGACCTCGTACGCGAGCGGGTCGAAGCCCAGCGAGCCGGGCAGGAAGTCCATGCCCAGGTTGAGGCCGCCGCTCGCCTTGAGCAGCTCCTGCACCTCCTGGTCGGGTTCGGAGAGCCCGATGACGGGGTCGAGCTGGATGGTGACGAGCTCCGGCACCCGCAGGCCCAGCCTCCGGGCGAGCTGCCCGCAGACGACCTCGGCGACCAGGGTCTTGCGCCCCTGGCCTGCGCCGGTGAATTTCATGACGTACGTGCCGAGATCGTCGGCCTCGACGATCCCGGGGAGCGAGCCGCCCTCACGCAAGGGCGTGACATAGCGGGTCGCTGTCACTTCGGTAAGCATTTCGTCAGGCTATCCGGCCCGGTGCCCCGGCCTCCCCAGGTCGGCGCGTCCCATTCCCCGTACCGCCAGCCGGGCGCACAGCAGGGCCAGGGGGATCTCCGCGCAGAGGGCGAGGGCGAGGGCGGTGGCCGTCTCGGCGCCCGGGGCCGCGGTCATGGTGTCGAACCAGGCGTCCATGAGGAGCAGCGCCGAGGTGGCGGCGGCCGTGAGCACGTGGCGGGGGTCGCGCCGTGCCCGCAGCAGGCCCGTGCCGGCCAGTCCCGCCGCGAGCGCCGCGTCGAGGCCCACCCAGGCCGCCGTCCAGTGGTGCGCCTCCGCCGTGGCCGGCAGCGTCGCCGCGAGCACGAACATCCAGGGGACCAGCACCGAGCCCGCGACGACGAGAGCGGTCGACAGCGACGGCCTCGGCATCCGGAGCGGACGACGGGAGGTGCGACGGACGAGCGGTGCGAGGGTGGCCATGGGAGGGAGCTCCTTCCGTACCCGGGTCTCGGGCACGTACTCCAGCCTGGCCGCGGGGCCGCCGGGAGTCAGTAACGCAGGATTCCGTCCCGTGGTGGTGCCAGGTACACCCCCGGCCCGGAACCGTCCTTCACGGAGCCGCCCCGACCTGGCCTTTCTTCGCCGGTCCGGGTGGGTGAGGCGGTAGCGTACGTCGTGTCCCCCTCACTCTGGAGTGTGTGCTGTGCGTGCGGTCATCGCCGAGGACTCGGTCCTGCTGAGGATCGGGCTGGTCAAGGTCCTGGAGCTGGCCGGCTTCGAGGTCGCCGCCGAAACCGGTGACGCCGAGGCCTTGTTGGCGGCGGTCGACACGCACCGGCCGAGGCTCGCGCTCGTCGACGTCCGCATGCCGCCCGGTTTCACCGACGAGGGCGTACGCGCCGCCCTCACGATCCGCGAGCGGTGGCCCGACACCGCGGTGCTGCTGCTCTCCCAGTACGTGGAGGAGCGCTATGCCGCCGATCTGCTGACCGGCCAGGCGGGCGGTCTGGGCTATCTGCTCAAGCAACGGGTCGCCGACGTCGAGGAGTTCATCGACGCTCTGCGGCGGGTCGCGGCGGGTGGCACGGCCCTCGACCCGCAGGTGGTGGGGCAGTTGCTGACGCGGCGCGGCGGGAGGGATCCGCTGGAGCGGCTGACGCCGCGCGAGCGCGAGGTGCTGTCGCTGATGGCGGAGGGCCGTTCCAACGCCGGGATCGCCGAGCGGCTGGTGGTCGGTGAGAGCGCCGTCGCCAAGCACATCAACAACATCTTCGCCAAGCTCGACCTCGGACAGGCCGAGGGCGACCACCGCCGGGTCCTGGCGGTCCTGCGCTTCCTGGACGGGGCATGACACCACCCGGCCCGCCCCCGCAGAGGGGGCGGACCGGGTGGGTGGCGGGGTCCCGCGGGGGGATGCTCAGTCGAGCACAGGGCCGCCGCCGGGGCGGTGGATTCGGGTGCGCCGGTGGTCCAGGTGCACGAAGGTGCGGTGCAGCCAGCGGTCGCGGCCGTCGTACCGCGGGGTGAACGCCGTACGCCCGTGGATCGCCACGCGGTTGTCGACGAAGGCCATCTCGCCGGGCTGCAGCACCAGTTCGGAGGCGACGTCGAGGAACGCGTCGCGCAGGCGCTCCAGGGCGAGCTTGCCCGTGTCACCGAGCGCGTGGGTCGCGTGGAAGTCCACCCGGACGTTGGGGTCCTCGGGGTCGCCCTCGACGACCGCGTGCACGGGGGCGCTGTCACCGCCCCCGAACGACGGCGGCGGCTCCGTGACGAACACCGGGCGCCGGAGCTCCTCCAGCACCTCGCCGGGGATCAGGCGCACCGCCTCCCGGATCGACGAGACGAGGGTGCCGGCGCGACCCGAGTGGTCCCCTCGGAGGCACAACAGGCCCACGTAGTCGGGCCTGTTGGGATGGAAGGCGTTCTCCACGTGCAGGTCGAGCGGGCGGGAGCCGGCGTTGCTCTGCTCCGCCTCCTGGCCGGGCACGGGCACCACGTTCTGCACCAGCGCGCCGTACTTCTCCTCGCGGAAGGCCGCGATCTCCCCGAGGTGCAGGCTGAGCAGCACGGCCACGGCGGCCGGCACCGTGGCCGCACGCTCCACGGAGCCCTTCTCCGTGGGGGTGAGGGGCAGCTCGGTCTCGGGCAGCGGCAGGTTCCGCACCGTCATCAGTCCGCCGGTTCCGGGGTCGTGGCGGAACCGGCGGATCGCCTCCCGCACCGCGGCCGGGATGCTGCTGGACAGGGTGCGGGCCTGTTCCAGCCAGGCGGGATCGTCGACCTTCCGGGAGCCGGTGGTGGCCAGCGCCGCCGCCAGCCGTGTGAACGCCTCGCGCTCGGTCTCGCCGAGTGTGATGTCGAGGAGCCGCGTCCTGGGAGCCTGGGCCATCGTAGCCATCGTCGTCGTCCACTTCCTCTCGTGATCCGAGAAGGCCACGCTCCCCCGCGCCCCCATATTTGTTCGATACGAGGGCGGACGGGGGTGAAGCCAGCACCACCATGGACCGGGGTACTGGCGTTGAGGACCCCGGCCCGCGCGCCGACCAGACTCGCTTGCGTACCCGGACGTCGGGTACGGAAGGAGGCCGCGCGCCGTGTTCACCCTGTCGGAGCAAGAGGTGCCGGAGACCGGCCGGTTCCCCCTCCTGGGCACGCCCTGGTCGATCCGTCTCGGCCGCGCTTCACGGGGACGTACGGCCCTGGAGGTCTACGGCGAGGACGCGTTGCTCGACGTGGTCGTCGCGAGCGCGCTGGAGCCGTCGGTCCTGCGCGGCGCCCACACGCACGTGCGTGACGGCCGTGCGCTCACTCTCGCCTGGGGCGTGCTCGGCGAGGGCGGGGCGGCCGGGCCGCCCGCCGCGGTGACCTTCGCCCGGGGCCTGCTGCGGACGACGAGCAGGGACGCGCGGGCGACCGCGGTGGGGGGTGCCTTCTGGCTGTGCGTCGCGGAGGGCCGTGGGCACACCGTCTCCGTGACCCACACCGACGGAACCGTCGAGCGCTGCCGGGTGGACCGGGGAAGGATCGGGGCCGGGGGCTGACAGCCTGCTGTACGGGCAGGGTCCTGCCAGATCGGAACCACCCATTCCAGCCATGTTCTCGCACAGGATGTCGAAGCCGGACTGGTTCGGCAGTGGTTGCGGAGAGCAGGGGGAAGAGTGGAGTTCAGGATTCTCGGTCCGGTGGAGGTACGTGGCGGCCAGGAGCCGATCGCCCTGGCCGGCACGAAGATGAAGACCGTTCTGGCGGCTCTGCTGCTGGCGCGCGGCCGGACCGTGTCCGACGACCGCATGAGCGCCCTGCTGTGGGGATGGGAGCCGCCCACCACCAGGAACGCGCAGATCTGCACCTACGTGTCCAGGCTGCGCAGGCAGCTCGGCCCCGACGTCGAGTTGGTGAGGCGGACTCCCGGCTACCTCATCCGCACCGGGCGGGCGCGCCTGGACGTCCTGGAGTTCGAGCGGCTCGCCGACCTCGGGCGCGAGGCGCTGGCGAGGGCGCGGTACGGGGAGGCCTCCGCCCTGCTCGGCGCGGCGCTCGACCTGCATCGGGGCTCGCCCCTCGCCGATGTGACCGACTTCCTCGCGGACGCCGAGCGGCCGCGGCTCGAAGAGGCCCGTGCGACCGTTCTGGAGCAGCGCATCGAGGCGGACCTGGAGCTCGGTCGGCACAGCGCTCTCGTTCCCGAACTGACCGGTCTCGTCCAGGAGTTTCCGCTGCGCGAGAAGCTGCGGTCGTATCTGATGATCGCGCTGTACCGCTGTGACCGGCAGGCCGACGCGCTCGCGGTCTACCGCACCGGCTGCCGGGTCCTCGCGGAGGAGCTCGGCATCGACCCGGGTCCCGCGCTGACGCAGGCGCACCAGGCCGTCCTCGAAGGCAGCCTCGCGTACGCCGACGAGCTGCGGCACCTGCAGCTGGCGTCGGCCTGACGTCCGGTGCGCACACGTGGTGGGCCCCCTCCCCGTGCGGGGAGGGGGCCCGCCGCGTGTCAGCTCCGGCGCGGACCGGCCAGCAGGCCCACGATGGCGTCGATGGTCGGGTAGTCCCAGGCCAGCGTCGGGGACACGGGGATGCCGAAGGTGTCCTCGATGTCGCCGCAGAGCGTCAGGGCGTACAGCGAGTCCAGGCCGTACTCGACGAGCTTGACGTCCGTGGCGATGTCGGTCACGGGGCATTCGACGAAGTACGCCACCCGCTCCCGCAGCCAGTCGCTCAGCTCCTCGGGGTCGGGGGGCGTCAGGCGGTCGTGTTCGGCGGCGGTCGTGGTCATGGCGTGGCTCCTTCGGGGCAGGGGACGGATGAAGAGGTGGGGTGGGGCGAGTACGGTGCGCCCGCGGGTGTCAGGCAAGTCGTCGGCCGATCAGGTCGAAGCCGGCGTTCCGCTCACAGCGTTCGGTGAGCTCCCGGAAGACCGCCTCGGTGTCCGCCTCCGGTCCGGGTGCGTGTCCCAGGCGGACGGTCAGCCGCCGCAGGGCGGCCGCCAGCCAGGCCGTGTCGCGCAGGAAGGGGTCCTGTCGGTCACGGTTGTACTGCCAGACGCCCAGGCAGGCTGCGGCCGCGGCCAGCAGCGCGTACCGCTCGGCCAGTTCGAAGCCCCAGGGCTCGGCCAGCGGGGACGCGCCGCGCGGGGTGAGGGCGAGGCAGTCGTCACGCAGGCTCCGCAGGGAGTCGGTCAACCGGCCGCACAGCGGGCCCAGCACCGGATCGGAGCGCAGCCGCTCGGCGGCGTCCGGCAGGACCGCGAGAAGTCCGTCGTCGGCGGCCGCGGTGATCTCCGGGCGCCGGAAGTCCAGGTCGTCCAGGGGCGCGTCGATCCGGAACAGCTCGGGCGGCGCGGGCGGGGTCACGAACCAGCTCCGGCGGGCCGGCCGCGGCAGCTGGGGAATGATCGTCGCCTGGCAGACGGTCGCCCCGGAGTGGGCCAGGGAACCGACCGGCAGGTCGCGCAGATGCTTCTGGAAGATGCCCTGCGGGCCCTCCCGCAGGAAGGAACGGGCGCCGAGGACCACGGCCAGGCGGTCCATGGCCTCCTGGGTCAGCAGCGGGACGAGGTACTTGACCGCCGGTGCGTACAGGCTCGTCATCCGGGGCAGCACGTGCAGCGCCCGGCACACCGTCGTGGACAGGCAGTCGGCGATGAGCAGATCGGTGAACGCCCCGGTGAGGGCCGCCCGGGCGTGCGGGAGTTCACTCACCGGCCGGCCGTACAGCCGGCGCCCGGTCGCGAACGCGGTGACCGTGCGCAGCTGGGTGTCGAGCGAACCGAGCGTCGCACCGGACAGGACGGCCTTGGTGACCTGGAAGGCCCGGAGCACGGACTCCAGCGCGCCGCCCTCCTCTCCGACCAGCGCGGACCCGGGAAGCGGACAGGCGTCGAACTCCACGCCGCCGAGGTGGATCGCCCGCAGTCCCGAGGTGCGGAACCGGGGCAGGAAGCGCAGCCGGTCGCGCGGCACGGAGTCCATGTCGAGCAGGAACAGCGAGTGGCTGCGGCTTCCGGGCTGCTCGCCGGTGCGGGCGAGGACGGTCACGGCGTGGGCCCGTGTCACGTTGTTGATGACCTCCTTGCGGCCGGAGAGGGACCAGCCGCTCCCCTGCCGGGTGGCCCTCACCTTCGAGGCGACCAGATCGTGGCCGGAGGCCAGTTCGGTGTACGCCCCTGCCGTCTGACCGCCCGCGAGCAGCAGGTCCGCGAGCATCCGGCGCTGTTCGGGGGACCCCGCGGACCACACCGGTGCGCTCGCGATGAGGTTGATCGCGCCGTGGCCGAGTCCCAGGGATCCGTCCCGCCGGAAGAGCGGTCGGAGCACCCGCGCCAGTTCGTCGGCCTGGCGCAGGCGGCCGCCCAGCGCGCGGGGGACGAACTCGGCACCGAGCCCGTACGCGTCGAGGAGCGCGCGGCCCGCCGGCAGCGGGTCGCCCCGCTCGTCCGCGGCGAGGAAGGCGTCGTAACTCAGCGGGTTGTCCGGATCGAGGGGGTCTCCGAGCAGCTGCTCCAGGGGGTCGGGCAGGTCTGGATCGGTGTCGGCGCACGTCGCCGGCGGGCCGGGAAGGGGGGTCATCGGCGCTCCTCGGGGTGCGGGTAGGTCAGGAGGGAGGGCAGCCGGCCCGCGGCGCGCTGCGCGAGAAGCGCCACGACGAGGCGCTCGTGGACGTCGCTCGTGGCGTCGCCGGCGCTGTCGGTGTCGCCTTCGTGCGCGCCCGGCGCTCCCGGTGTCGTCCGCCGCAGCAGGTTCGTCAGACAGGCCTCGAGCCACAGGCCGCGGTCCCACAGACCGGCCGTCACCGGATCGTCCGTGTCGCCGCGGTTGTGCAGCCACAGATGGATCGCGGCCGAGGCCGCGAAGCACACGGCGTACCGCTCGGCCAGGTCGAAGGCCCCGGCCGGGACCTCGATCGCGGTCGGCCGGTGCTCGGCCAGCCGCTCGTGGAGCTCGTCGGCGACGGCCCGCGTCCGCGCGGCCAGCCGGCCGAGGGAAGCGGGCACCTCCCGCTTGTCGGCCAGCTCGCTCAGCGCGTCGCAGGCGGCGGGCAGCGCCTGGACCGGGCTGCAGCCGGAGCGGGTGAGCAGTTCGAGGCGGCCCGGGTCGAAACCGGGCAGCGGTTCGCGCAGCGCGGTGGCGGCGTACAGGCCGGCGCTGTCCACGCGGCCCCGCCGGTATCCCCGTACGAGCTGGGGGAACTGGTTGATCAGCGAGTGCAGGTTCACGACGGTGTTGCCGTCGAAGATGCCGACGATGCGATGGTCGCGCTGCACCTTCTGGAAGCGGCCGTGCCGGTAGGTGTCGCCGGCCAGCAGCGAGCGCGAGCCCATGACCCGCGCCAGCTTCGCGACGAGCCCCTCCACCAGCGTCGGCACGAAGAACTTCACGGCGGCGGAGGCGACGGCGAGCTCCCCCGTCAGCGTGTGGATGCCGCGCCCCGCCACCAACGAGACCGCCTCCGCGAGGAGGAGGTCGGCGTAGGACTCGCTGATCAGGTGCCGGGTCTGCGGCAGATCGATCAGCAGGCGACCGTAGTTGGTCCGCTCGTGGGCGTACGTCAGACTCATGCCGAGCGCCTGGTCGGCGGCGCCCAGCGACAGCGAGCTGCACAGCGTGCGCGTCAGCTGCAGGCTCTTGACGACGGTCTCCACGCCGTCGCCCTCCCGCCCGATCAGCGCGGAGTGCGGCACCTCGGCGCCGGTGAAGGCGATGCCGCTGATGTCGGCGCCGCGGATTCCGTGGAGTTTCACCGCGGGCAGCGGGCGGAACGCACCGGGGGCCAGGGCCTGTTTGTCCACGAGGAGCAGGCTGAGGCCGCGCGGCCCGCCGTCCTTCGAGGTACGGGCGAGCACACAGACGAGGTGGCCGCGGGTGGCGTTGTTGATCAGCCACTTCTCGCCGGTGAGGCGATAGCCGTCGGGTGTCCGCTCGGCGGTCACCTCGCTCGCCAGCAGGTCGCTGCCGTGATCGCGCTCGGTCAGACCCCAGGAGACGACCGTCCCGGTGCCGATCCGCTCGCCGAGGCGGGCGGCCTGTTCCCGGTCGCCGCCGACCCAGAGGCAGACGGCGCCCAGGAAGGTCTTGCCGTGTGCGACGGCGACGGTCACGTCCCGCCGGGCGACGGCGCGCATGAGCTGGATCGCCTCGTCGTATCCGTCCAGGGTGCCGCCGTGGGCCGCCGGCACGTAGGCACGCGGGAGCCCGAGGACGTCGAGCTCCCGGCAGATCTCCAGCGGGAACGACTCGGCGTCGTCCAGGGCGCCGCTGCGGGCGTACGAGAAGAGCCGACCGGGATCGTCCGGGTCGCCGAGCCGCTCGTCGAGGTGGAGAGCCGCGGCGTACGCCGCCGGCAGCCCTTCCGGTGTCCTGTTCCGTGTCGAGGTCATACGGCGGCGCCCTGGGAGCGGTAGCGGCGGACGATCTCCGCGTCGAGGTCCTCGTGCAGGGGCTTGAGCCCGCCCGTCATGAAGAGCTCCCGCATCAGCGACCGCTGCACCTTGCCGCTGCTCGTGCGGCGCACATGGCCGGGGCGCAGCAGGACGACGTTCGAGACGCGTACGCCGAGCAGTTCGCTGAGCTCGCCGCGCACCGTGCGGGTGACGTCGGCGGGATCGGCGTCCATGCCGGCGGGCGCCCGGAACTCCTGCAGGACCACGATCTCCTCGCGGGCGGCGGGCACCGCGCACACGCAGGTCTGGAGCCCCTGGAAGGCCTCGTGGAGGGTGGCGACCTCGCGTTCGATGTCGTGGGGGTAGAGGTTGCGGCCCCGGACGATGAGGACGTCCTTGATGCGGCCCGTCACGTACAGCTCGCCGTCGTGCCGGGCCCCGAGGTCACCGGTGCGCACGAATCCGCCCTCGCCGGCCGCGGTGGTCGCGTCGAAGGCACGGGCCGTCTGCTCCGGGTTGCGCCAGTAGCCCGGGGTGACGCTGCCACCGCGGACCCAGATCTCGCCGACCGAACCGTCCGGCAGTTCGGCGGCCGACTCGGGGTCGACGATCCGCACGTCGAGGTCGACCACCCGGCCGCTGCTGACCAGCCGGCGGGCGGCCGGGTCCGCCGGGGACGGCGTGAAGAGGTTCTTCTCCAGGTCCGCGACATCGACCGGGGTGACGACCGGACCGCGGTCCGAGGGCGTGCCCGCGACGAAGAGCGCGGTCTCGGCCATGCCGTAGCACGGCTTGAGCGCGCGGGGATCGAAGCCCGCGGCCGCGAAACGGGTGCTGAAGCGCTCCAGGGTCCCGGCGTCGATGGGCTCCGAGCCGTTGAGGGCCCAGCGCAGGCTGGAGAGGTCGAGGCCGGCGAGCTGCTCGTCCGTGATGTGCTTGGCGAGCAGGTCGTACGCGAAGTTCGGGGCGGTCGTGAAGGTGCTCCGGTGCTCCTGGATCAGTTCGAACCACAGCCGGGGGCGGCGCAGGAAGTCCATCGGGGAGATCAGGACGACGCCCGCGCCCAGGTACAACGGTGACAGGAGCATGCCGATCAGACCCATGTCGTGGTACGGCGGGAGCCAGCTGCACGCCCGGGTCTCCCGGTCGGGGCCGAGGGCCGTCTCGATCAGCCACAGGTTGTGCGCGAGGGCTCCGTGCGTGAGGAGCACTCCCTTGGGTTCGCTGGTCGATCCCGAGGTGTACTGCAGGATGGCCACCTTGTCGCCGTCGTACCGCGGCTCCGGCAGCTCTCCCTCCGTGTCCGGCTCGACGGTGTCCGTGGCCACGCAGGGCAGCGCGCCGAGACCCGCGTCCTGGAGGAACTCCCGGGCGGCGGCCAGATGCGCCGAGTCGGTCAGGACCATCGACACGTCCGCGTCCCGGGCCACTCCGGCCATGCGCGCACCACGCCGTCCGCCACCGCTCGGCGCGGGGGCCGGGACGGCCACCACGCCCGCGTACAGACAGCCGGCGAGCACCTTCACGAAGTCCGTTCCGGACGGGTAGAGCAGCAGGACGCGGTCGTCCTCGGCGCAGTGGCCGCGCAACCACCGGGCGAGCGCCCGGGCCTCCTCGCGCAGCCGCCCGAACGTCAGCCGCTCCTCGACGCGTTCGTCCCCCTTCGGTCGTACGAAGACGACGGCGTCCTTGTCCGGCAGTTCGCGTGCGTTGCGTTCGAGGCGCGTCACGATGGTGTCGAGAGGCAGCGCGGTCATGCGGAAACTCCTTGGATGTCGGTGGTCGGGGGCGCGGCGGGTGCGGCGGCCCACAGCGGCGCTCTCGCGACCCGCGTCGCCGGGTCGGCGACGGCGATCTCCACGGCGCGGACGTAGTGCCGGGCGAGGCGTTCCACCGTCGCGCGCTCGAACAGCGCCCCGTCGTAACGGAAGTCGCACGTCAGGGTGGACGGGCCCTGCACCACGTCGACTCCGAGGTCGAGCTGGCCCTCCTGCTGGGGCAGGGGGTAGGGGCGGAGCGCGATCCCCGCGTAGTCGGTCGTGGTGTCGGGACGACCGGTGTCGAGAACGGGGCGGAGGGCGGGTTCGAGGTGGGCGGTGCTCAGCATGTTGAACGAGATCGCGTACGCCCGGGCCCTTCCGGCCGCCGGAGCGCGGCCCAGGTCCCGGGCCACCAGCGAGAAGGGGTAACGGATGGCGTCGACGCCGGTCCTGACCTGTTCCGCGACCGCGACGGCCAGGTCGTGGAAGGACGTCGACGGTTCGATCGCCGCCCGCAGCACGATCGTGTTGATGAAATTGCCCACCAGGTGAAGGCTGTTCGAGCTCATCCGGGTGGTGACCGGGCAGCCGATCAGGAAGTCGCGCTGCCGTGTGGTGCGGTACAGCAGGCCCTGGAAGGCGCCGAGCAGCAGGGCGAAGGGGGTGACCCCGGCGGTCCGCGCGGCCTCGCGCAGCCGGGCGGCCGTGGCGGCGGGCACGGCCACCCGGCAGGTCGCTCCGGACAGGGACGGCGTGGCGGGGCGCGGCAGGTCCGTGGGCAGCTCGGCGGCTGCCGAGCCGTGGCAGATCCGCTGCCAGTGGCGTCCGAGCTCGGCCCCGCGGGGCGAGGCGAGGAGCGCCCGTTCCTTCGCCACCTCCTCGTCGAAGCCGCCCCGCAGGACGGGCAGCCGGGCGTCGGTGCCGGTGGCGCAGGACGCGTACAGCCGCAGCAGGTCGCGCAGGAGCACGGCGTCGGAGGCCGCGTCGGTGGCGATGTGATGGCCGCCGACGAGCAGGACCGCGTCACCGTCCGGCCGGGTCCACAGCACGATCCTGAACGCGCCGTCCTCGTCCAGACGGTAGGGCGCGGCGAGCGCGGCCGTGACCCGGCCGCGCAGCTCCTCCTCGCCCACGGCGCCGAGTGCGTGGTGTTCGAGCCGCAGCCGGCTCGTCTCCCGGACCCGGCGCACGGGCCGGCCGCCGTCCGTGGTGAAGGTCGAGCGCAGCATCTCGTGCCGTACGGCGAGCAGCTCCACGACCCGTCCGAGCGCGGCGACGTCCACGGCGTCGCGGATCCGGACCGCGACTCCGGTGAGGTAGGCGGTGGCGCCGGGGACCAGTTGGTGCAGGAACCACTGGGCTTCCTGCCCGTGCGAGAGGGGGCGGGTGTCAGTCACGGCCGCCGCCGAGCGCCGCGACGGCCTTCCGCAGCCGCAGATCGTCGGCCAGGCGGCCGGAGAGATCGGCGAGCAGTTCCGCCTCGCGGTCCTCCAGATAGAAGTGGCCGCCCGCGAACGAGCGTTGTTCGAAGCGCGACCCGGTCAGTTCGGACCAGCCACGCATGGCGTCGGGGCCGCAGCCGGGATCCTGGTCCCCCGCGTAGGCGACCAGGGGGCAGCCGACGCGTTCGGGGCGGCGCGCGCCGTAGGCGGCGACCAGCTCCATGTCCGCCCGCAGGGTGGGGAGCACCATGCGGAGCAGATCCGGGTGGTCGAGCGCCCTCGTGGAGGCGCTGCCGAGGCGGCGGAGCTCGTCGAGGAGCGTGGCGTCGTCGGTCGGCGGATCGACGGGCTCACGCAGGTGCGGGGCGCGGAAGGCGGAGGCGAAGAGCCGCAGGGGGCGTACCCCCGCGTGCCGTTCGAGCCGCAGGGCGACCTCGTAGGCGACGCCGGCTCCCATGCTGTGGCCGAAGAAGGCCAGCGGCGTGTCCGTGTACGGCAGCAGCGCCTCGGCCAGCCGGTCGGCCATGACCTCCATGGTGCGCACCGGCGGGTCCGCGAGGCGCTGGTGCCGTCCGGGGTAGCAGACGGCGAGCACGCCCGTGCGGGCCGGCAGCCGGGACGCCCAGCCGTGGAAGGAATTCGGTGTGCCGCCCGCGTGGGGAAAGCACACCAGACGGAGGTCCGGATTCAGGGTCTGGCCACTGTGGTGAAACCAGGCGCCGCCGGTGTCGGTCATGTTCTTCCTCTTCAGCCGTGACAGCCCGCGAAGGCAGGGGACGATCCGCGGATTCACGTTAGGAAGCGTGGCTATATTTGCCCCATACCAGCGGCGGCTCGCGCTCGATCGCGCGGGGGGGGCCGTCCAAACGCCGACACCCCGCCACCGGCCCGCCGGTGACGGGGCTTCGGTGACGGGGTGTCGGTGACGGGGCTTCGGTGGACGACTTCGCCTAACGGGGCAGGTGGGGGTGCTCAGTCCCAGCCGTTGTTGTCGCCGTGGTCGACGACCACCGGAGTCGGCGCCACGGGTGTGGCGTCGGCATCGGCGAACGCCGGCGCCGCCACGAGGGTGGACACCGCGAGGGCGGTGGCCACGCACAGGCTCGCGAGGCCGGCCTTGCGGTGAACGGAGCGGAAAGGAGAATCGTGCACGGGCATGTGGTTTTCCCATTTCTTGTCGCCGAGTTCGGTGGACGGCGACGATCAACGACGGTTCGGCACCCTCATGAAGTGCCGTCCCCATTGCTTGTGATGACGATTATCGCCCGCGTGGGAGCGTTTTTCCGCGTCTATCGGTGTCATGATGCGGTCATGGCAGCTCGCTGTCTCCGATCTACGCGCCGGAGGGGACGACGACCGTCAGGGTCACGAGTTCCGAGGCGCCGTCCGCCGTGCGCAGTCGCACACCGAGCTGCCACTCGCCGGCCATCACGAACAGCCGCCCGCGCGCCCGGAACCGCCCGTCGCCCAGCGCCTCGGCGGCCAGTGACGGCATCGCGTGCCCCATCCGCTCCATCACGGCCTCCACCGACACCCCGCTCGGCTCCCCCCGGTCGCGGTCCCGTCCGGTGACCTCGATGTCCGCCACGGTGGTGGCGGTGGTCAGGCGGTCGAGGCGCACGCGCACGTCGTAGTGGTCCGAACCACCCGTCAGCACGGTCCCCGGCTGCTCTCCTCCGGACCGGGCGATCAACAGGGCGGCCAACGCCAGGACCACCGTCGCGACGCCTCCCGTCACGGTCCACAGCCGGCGCTTCGTCATGTCAGTTCCCTTCGGCGGCGACGTCGATCGTCACTCGGGTGGTGTGGACGGTGAAGTTCCTGGAGTACTGCAGCCAGACCACATAGCGGCCGGCGGCGGGGAAGCTGTACGTGAAGCGGAGCACCGGCCCGAACCGCCCGACCGTCTCGTCCCTCCGGAGGGCCCCCGGCACGCTCGACCGCGCCATGGAGTCCAGCTCGTGGACGTGGGCGAAGAAGTCACCGCGTGGATCGCGGACGAACATGTGCCCCGCCATGCCGAGCCAGGGCTGAAGGTCACGCGCCGGTCCCGCGCCGGTGTCCACGCGCAGGTCGAAGGCCGTGGGCTCGCCCGCGACCGGCCGGGACGGGCTGATGGTGACCCGGGCCCGCTCCCCGTCGGGCGCGGCGGCCGGACCCGCCGTGTTCCCCGACGGGCCCTGCGCCGTGTCCCGTGGCGCGGGGAGCCGGGGGCCGCCCACCTGGAAGGCGCCCGACACCTGCTGGCCGCCGCTGTCGGCCCGCTCGAACTCCGTCTGGACGAGATAGCGGCCGGGCCGGTCGACCACCAGCCGGACCTCCAGGACTCCGGGCCCGGTGAGGACGGGGTGGACGTGCCGGAAGAATCCCAGGTCCGCGCTGGTCACCACCGTGTGGGCCAGCGCTCCGTGATGGACGGTCAGGTCGTTGACCGGTCGGCCGGTGGAACCGTCGAGGACTCTCATGCGCACGACGAGGACGCGCCCCGTCACGGGCGCGGCCGGGTCGGTCGTGACCACGGCGTCGGCGAACGGCCTGCCGTTCGCCGAGAAGCCCTGTGCCGGATCGTCGGCCACGGTCGGCGCCGCACCCCGCGGAAGCGCCGCCGGGACGTACGGGGAGAGGGAGGCCGCGGTGGCCGCCACCACCAGGGTGGCGGCCGTCGCGGCGGACAGCACGGCACTGAGCACGCGTCGGCGCCGGACGGCCGCGAGGAGCGTGCCGACGATGAGGACCCCGGCGACGGCAAGGGCCGGATACAGGGTCAGCTCCCAGGCGGCGGCGCGCGGTGTCATCACCCGGAAGGGCAGCACGGCGCGCTCCTCACCGGCCTGGACGGCCAGTTCCCAGCGCCCGGTGCGGTCGACCCGCAGAGCCGTGGAGTACGTCCCCGGACGCCCCTTCTCCAGTCGTACGGTCACCCCGTCGGGTGCCGGCCCCGTGGCGGCGCTCCCCTCCAGCGGCCTGGCCGTGATCCTCAGGGGGACGGCCCGCACGGGCTGGTGCGCGATCACGTCCACCCGGAGCGGGCCGGGGACTTCGGGGGCGCGGCGCACCACGAACGTGAGCTCGTTCCCCTCGAAGGACTGCGCGAACTCGACGTCGGCGGTGTCGCTGATGCCGTGGGCGGCGGCGGGCTCCGCCCCCACGAGACCCAGGGTTCCGAGGAGCCCCAGGAGTACCAGGAGGACCGGGAGGACCGGAGAGACGACGATCGGGGCCGGAAAGGGCCTGGACGGGCTTCTCGTGACGTTCCACACCCGCGCCACCCTGCGGGACACGCCTATACGGCTTCGATAGCGGCTGTCCGTATAGCCCTTGTATAGGGGGCCCTCGCAGGCTGACCGGCGCCGTCGGCTCGATCACTCCGCAGCCAGGCACCGTTACCGTCGAACTCGCGAGGAGTACCAGTGACCCGGCCCCCTCTTCTGCCCGACCTCTTCGCAGGCCGCGCCTCCCAGGAACCGGACGCGGTGGCGGTCCTGGAGGGCCACGAGGAGACGGGATACGCCCGACTCGCCCACCTCACCGAGCAGTTGACCCGCAGCCTGCACGCGCGTGGGATCGGCCGGGGCAGCCGCGTGGGACTGAGCATGCCCGCGGGAGCAGGCCTGGTGGCCTCGCTGCTCGCCGTCTGGTCGGCCGGGGCGGGGGTCGTCCTCCGCAGTGACGGCACCGACCCGCACGGCCCGGACCTGCTGCTGACCCCCGAGGACGTGGCAGCCCTGCGCTCCCCCGCCCCGGACGCGGGCACCGGGGACCGGGTCACCGCCCGGTCCGGCATCGCCGGCGACGACCCCGCGGTCGTCCTCCAGCACCGCGACGGCACCCCCGACACGGTGATCAGCCATGCCGAGGCAGCCGCCCACGTCCGCTGGCTCCTGGACGGCGGCCCGGGACTCTCCGGCACGGACCGACTGGCGCTGCCCCCCGCCCCGGTGCTCCCCGGGCCGCTCTGGGAATGCCTCGCCGCACTGGTGTCCGGCGCGACCCTGGTCGCCGTGGACCGCGCGGCCTGGTCCGACACCGCCGCACTGGCACGCGTCGTCGCCGAGCGGCGGATCACGGTGCTCGTGCTGTCCGGCACGACGGCACGACGGCTCGCGGAGGAGCCCGGACTGCAGGACTGCACCGCCGTACGGCTCGTCCTGGCCGAGGGCCCGGGCCTGGACGCGGCGACGGCCTACGAGCTGACCCTCGGAGGCGCGGCCGCGCTCTGGCACACGTTCGGATCCGCCGCCCTCGGGACGACGGCCACGGCTCACCGCTACGACCCCGAGCGCGACCTCGCCGACCTGCCGCTCGGCCGTCCGGTGCCCGGCCGGCTGGTGACGGTGGTGGACGAGTTCGGCGAGCCGGTCCCGCCCGGCGTGCCGGGCGACCTGCTCGTCGACGGCATCGCCACCGGCGTACCGGTCCGGCAGCGCAACGACGGCAGCCTGGACCACCTCGGCGGGACCGAGCCGGACGGGGACGGGGAGGATCCGGCCTCGTACGGCACGGCGAGCGGTCTGCTCCTGACCTCCGCGCGCCCCGCGCACATCGCCCCGGACACGCCCAGCGAGCGCCTGGTGGCCGCGGTCTGGGCCGAGATCCTGGAGACCGACGGCATCGGCGTCGACGACGACTTCTTCCAGCTCGGCGGCTACTCCCTGCAGATGCCGCTGCTCGCCGAGCGCCTCGGGGACGCCTCCGGCATCCGGCTGGCGCTGAGCGAGCTGTACACCGCGGTGACGGTACGGGACCAGGCGGCGCTCCTCGACGCCGGCGGCGACGGGACGCCACCGGTCACCCCGGTGCCCCACGGCGACCGGCTGCCCCTGTCCTTCGGGCAGCGCAGGCTGTGGTTCCTCGACCGGATGCACGCGCACAGCCCGGAGTGGGTGGTGCCGATGCTGCTGAAGGTGCCCGAGGAGGTGAGCGCCGTGACGGTGCGTCAGGCGCTCGACGCCCTCTCCGTACGCCATGAGTCGCTCCGCACCCGGTACGAGGCCGAGCGCGACGAGCCGGTCCAGGTGATCGAGGGGCCGCGGCCGGTCGAGCTGCGGATCGTGGACGCCCCTGCGGAGGACCCGGAGCCCGAGGTGCGGCGCGCGTTCGAGACCGGTTTCGATCTCGCCTCCGGAAAACTGTGGCGCGCCCTGCTCGTCAGGCGGCCGGGCGAGGCCCACACCCTGCTGGTGACGATCCACCACATCGCCTGCGACGGATGGTCCTCCACCATCCTGGAGCGGGAGTTCCGTGCGCTCTGCGCGGATCTGCACGCGGGCCGGACCCCCTCGCTCGCGCCGGCCGCCGTCCAGTACGCGGACTACGCCTCCTGGCAGCGCGCCTGGCGCGGAAAGGAGCGGCTCGGTCCCGACCTGGACTTCTGGCGCGCGGAGCTCGCGGACCTGACTCCGCTGGAGCTTCCGGCCGACCACGTCCGTCCGCCGGAGCGCGACCCGCGCGGCGGTCTCGTGCACTTCACCGTCCCCGCGCGGGTGGCCGAGCCGGTGGCCGCCCTCGGGCGGTCGCAGCAGGCCACGCCGTTCATGACGTGGCTGACGGCCTTCTCCACGCTGCTGGCCCGCTACAGCGGCCAGTGGGACGTGCCCGTCGGCGTGCCGGTGGCGGGACGCACGGCCTCGGGGGTGGAGGACGTGGTGGGCTTCTTCCTCAACACGCTGGTCCTGCGCTGCCGTCCGGCCGCCGGCCGTCCCTTCGCCGAGGCGCTGCGGGACGTACGGGCCACGGCTCTCGCCGCCTTCGCGCACCAGGAGGTGTCCTTCGAGCACCTCGTCGAGGAGCTGCGCCCGGAGCGCGACCTGTCGCGCACCCCGCTCTACCAGGTCGCGTTCAACTTCAACGACGACGAGGTCGGCGGTGGCATGCCGGCCCCCGGCGACGGCGACATGCTGCTGCGCGCCCGGCAGGTGGCCAAGACCGATCTGACGCTCTACCTGCGCCGAGAGCCCGGCGGCGAGCTGACCGGTGTCCTCGAATACGCCACCGCGCTGTTCGAGGCCGAGACCGTGGAGCGGCTGGCACGGCACTTCGTCACCCTGCTCGAGTCCGTGACGGCGCAGCCCGGGCGCCCCGTCTCCGCGCTCGACATCCTGCCCGCCGACGAGCGCGCCGAACTCCTCACGCGCTGGAACGACACGGCCGCGCCCCTCTCCGACGCCTCCGTGCTCGACCTCGTCGAGCGGCGCGCGGCGGCCCAGGGCGATGCCGTCGCCGTCGTCGCGGGCGAACAGCGCATGACCTTCCGGGAACTGGACGCACAGGCCACCCGCGTCGCCCACCGTCTCGTGGCCGCCGGCGCGGGGCCGGGCGGACTCGTCGGGGTGTGTCTGCGCCGCGGACCCGATCTGATCCCCGCCCTGCTCGGCGTGTGGAAGACCGGCGCGGCCTACCTCCCGCTGGACCCGGGCAACCCCGGCGACCGTCTGGTCCGGCTGCTGCGGGACAGCGGCGCCCGGATCCTCCTCACCGAATCCGCCCTGGACGTTCCGACCGCGGCGTTCGACGGGACGCGCGTCCTCCTCGACCGGGAGAGGTCGGACATCGCCGCCCTCCCGACCACGCCCCTGCCGCGCCCGGCCGACCCGCAGCAGCCCGCGTACGTCATCTACACCTCCGGCTCCACCGGCACCCCCAAGGGGGTCGTGGTCACCCAGCGCGGCCTCTCCAACCACCTGACCTGGGCCGCGCGGGAGCTGGTCGGCGGCGACGGCGGCGCCCCGCTGTTCTCCTCCATCGCCTTCGACCTGCCCGCGACCAATGTGTACGCGCCGCTGATCACCGGCCGGCCGGTGCACGTGCTGCCGCACGAAGCGGACGCCGCGGCGCTCGGGCCCGCCCTGGTGGCCGGAAGCCCGTACAGCTTCGTCAAGCTCACCCCCGGCCATCTGGAGCTGCTCGGCCATCAGCTCACCCGCGAGCAGGCCGCGGGGCTCGCCGAGATCGTCCTGGTGGCGGGCGAGGAACTGCCGGCGCGCACCGCCGACCACTGGCTCGGGCTCCTCGGCCCGGGCCGGCTGATCAACGAGTACGGTCCGACGGAGGCGTCCATCGGCAGCACGGTCCACCCGGTCGACGCCCCGCACTCCGCACCCGTACCGCTCGGCCTGCCCCTGCCCAACACGACCGCCCACGTCCTGGACGGCGCGGGCGAGCCCGTGCCCCTCGGTGTCATCGGGGAGCTCTTCGTCGGCGGCGCCGGTGTGGCCCGCGGCTACCTCGACCGGCCCCGGCTCACGGCCGAACGCTTCGTGCCCGACCCGTTCGGGCCGCCCGGCGCACGGCTGTACCGCACCGGCGACCTGGCCCTGCGGCGCCCGGACGGCAGCATCGTCTTCCGCGGCCGGACGGACCACCAGGTCAAGCTCCGCGGCTACCGCATCGAACCGGGCGAGGTCCAGGCCCGTCTCGCCGCCCTCCCCGGTGTCCGCGACGCCGTCGTCGTGGTCGCCGAGAGCTCCACGGGCGAGAAGTCGCTGAGCGGCTATCTGGTGCCCGAGGACGGGCCCGGGGGCGCCGTCGACCCGCGGCGTCTGCGGGAACTCCTGGCGGAGGAGCTGCCGGAGTACATGGTGCCCTCGACCCTGACCGTCATCGACGCCGTGCCCCTGACCGCCAACGGCAAGCTGGACCGGGCCGCGCTGCCGGCCGCCACCACGAGCACCGCCGTCGCCCGCACCGCCCCGGAGGGCCCCACCGAAGAGCTGATCGCCGCGCTGTGGGCCGAGCTCCTCGGTCTGGAGCGGATCGGCTCGGACGACAACTTCTTCGAGGTGGGCGGGCATTCGATCCTCGCCATCCGGATGGCGGCCAGGCTCCAGGACGCCTTCGACATCGACCTGTCCGTCCGGACGGTCTTCGAACAGCCCACGGTGGGACTGCTCGCCAAGGCCGTCGAGTCCGCCATCAGGGCCGAGATCGACCAGCTGTCCGACGCCGAACTGACCGGCACGACCACCGCGGCGGAAGGACCCGGAGATGAGTGACCACGCCACCGTGACCGACCACGCCACGACGGTCGACCCGCGCACCGCGCACCAGGAGTTCTGGCACCGGATCGCCGACACCCACACCCCGTTCGCCCTCCCCGACGTGTGGGGAGACCCACGCCGGCCCGGAGAGCGCTGCCGGGTCACCGTCCCGTTCGACGACCTGCGGGGCGCGCTGCGCGCCCTCTCCGAGAACGCGGGCGTCCGCCTCGCCGACACCCTGTTCGCCGCCCACCTGGCGGTGATGGCGGCGCTGACCTCCGAACCCGCCTTCCACACCGGCCTGTGGGACGACGGCCGCGACCCCGGCGGCCCCGGAGGCGTGCTGCCGGTCCCCCACACCCGGTCCGCCGGCGACTGGCTCGCCCTGGTCCGGGCGACCGCCCGGCGCGTGGGCGACGCCCATGCCCACGCGCCCCGGCCGCCGGGGGGCGTGCCCGAGGGCGGCGTCCTGTTCGCCCCCGCGGCGACGGGCCCCGTCACCGGCGACCACCACCTCGTCGTCCGGGCCCACGACCGCCACCTCGCCCTGGACTGCCGGACCGACGCCGTCGCACCGGTCTGGGCGGATCTGCTCGCCACGCTGTACCGGTCCGTGCTCCGCGCGATGGCCGAGAACCCGGGCGGCGACGCCACCGCGAGCCCGCTGCCCGGGCATGTCCGGCAGGCCGTCCTCGACACCGGACGCGTCCCCGGCACCGACCGGCCCGCCGCGACGGTGGCCGACCTCTTCGCACGACAGGCCGCCGTCACACCGGACGCCGTCGCCGTACTCGTCGGGGACAGGCGGACCACCTACCGGGAGCTCGACGTCCGATCCGCCCGCATCGCCCACCGGCTCCGGACCCTGGGAGCCGGCCCCGGCGCGGTCGTGGGGGTGCTCCTGCACCGCGGCGAGGACCTCCTCCCCGCGCTGCTCGGCGTGCTGCGGTCGGGAGCGGCCTACGTTCCGCTCGACCCGGCCGTCCCCGGCCGCCGCCTCGCGCACATCCTCGGCGAGACCCGTGCGCCCCTGGTGCTCACCCACGCGGCCCTCGCCGCCCGGATACCCGCGAGCCACCCCGGCGCCACCGTGGTCCTCGACGACGAGGACGAGCGGGCCGCCCTCGCCGCGCTGCCGGGGACGGCACCCCGGCAGGCCCTCGAAGGCCGGTCGCCGGCCTATGTCATCTACACCTCCGGGTCCACCGGCACCCCCAAGGGCGTCGTCATCGAGCACGACGCCCTGACCAACCTGCTGTGGTCCTTCCACCAGAGCCTCCCCGAAGGATCGGGCGCCGGTACGTGGCTGGCCTCGACCTCGGTCTCCTTCGACATCTCGGCCCTCGAGCTGTACCTGCCGCTGATCCGGGGCGGCCGGGTGGTCCTCGCGGACGACGACGAGGCGAAGGACCCCACGGCCCTCCTGGCGCTCGTCGACGCCCACGGCGTCACCCATGTGCAGTCCACCCCGTCCGGCTGGCGGCTGCTCCTCGCCGCCGGCCTCGACCGCCCGCACCTCACCGGCCTGGCCGGCGGAGAGGAGCTCCCCGCCCCCGTCGCCGCGCGACTGCGCGGTCGGCTGGCCTCCCTCGTCAACGTGTACGGACCCACCGAGACCACCATCTGGTCCGCCGCGTGGCCCGTACCGCACGACGTCGACCGGGTCGCCCTCGGACAGCCCCTCGCCAACACCCGGCTGCACGTCCTGGACCGCTCGGCGTGGCCCGTGCCGCCCGGAGTGCCGGGAGAGCTGCACATCGGCGGCGACGGACTGGCGCGCGGCTACTTCGGCCGGCCCGCCCTGACGGCCGAGCGCTTCGTCCCGGACCCGTACGGGCCCCCCGGCTCGCGCCTCTACCGCACCGGGGACCTGGCACGCCGGCTGGCGGACGGCACCCTGGAGTTCCTCGGCCGGATCGACACCCAGGTGAAGGTCAGCGGCTACCGCATCGAACTCGGCGAGATCCAGGCGGCGCTCACCACCCACCCGCTGGTACGCGACGCCGTCGTGGTGGTGCGCGAGCCGACCCCCGGCAACAAGCGGATCGTCGCCTACGTCGTCCCGGCGGGCCGGATCGAGGAATCCCGGCTCCGCCGTCATCTGGCCTCGCTGCTCCCGGCGTACATGATCCCCGCGAGCTTCGTCGCCCTGGAGCGCATCCCGCTGAGCATCAGCGGCAAGGTCGACCGCGCCGCCCTGCCGGCGCCCGGCCCCGAGAGCGGTCCCCAGCAGCACCGGCCGGCATCGCCGGCGACATCCGACAACACCAACCCGGTGAGGGAGTACCAGGCATGAGCGTCGACGACACGCCGAACGCACAGCAGGACACGGCGGCGTTGCGCGAAGAGCTGCTGCGCCGCCGCCTTGCGGGCGCACGCGGCCGCCGCAGGACCGCCATCGAACGGGTGGACCGCGGCGGTCCGCTGCCGCTCTCCTTCGGGCAGCAGCAGATGTGGTTCCTCAACCGCCTCGATCCCGACAGCCACGAGTATCTGGTGCCGCTCGTCCTGCGGCTGCGCGGCACGCTCGACACGGACGCGCTGCGCGGCGCGTGGCAGCGGGTGCTCGAACGGCACGAGATCCTCCGGACGCGGTACGCGCCCACCGAGGGCGACCCGGTGCAGCTGGTGGACCCGGCCGGGGACACCGAGCTGCCCGTCGTGGACGTCACCGGCTCGTTCGGGGAAACCGGAGCGGACACCGGAGCCGCAGCGGATGCCGACGCCGCCGGGCGCGAGGCGCACCTCCGGCGTCTCGTGGAGGAGGAGATCGACCGGCCGATCGACGTGGAGCGGCAGTGGCCGGTTCGCGCGAAGCTGTTCCGGCTCGGCGAGCGGGACCACGTCCTCGCGGTGACCTTCCATCACATCGCCTGCGACGCCTGGTCCGTACGGATCTTCGCCGGCGAGCTCAGCGCCCTCTACACCGCCGCGGTGACGGGCACGCCCGCCGCCCTTCCGGAGCTCCCCCTGCAGTACGCCGACTTCGCGTCCTGGCAGCGCCGCCATCTGACCGGCGACACCCTGGAGCGTCAACTGGCGTACTGGCGGCGCCGACTGGACGGCGTCCAGCCCCTGGACACCCCGATCGACCACCCCCGCCCCGCCGTGCGCGACTGGGCCGGGGACTCGGTGCCCTTCCACATCCCCGCCGCGACGGCCGACCGTGCCCGGGCACTGGCCCGCCGGTACGACACGACGCTGTTCAACGTGCTCCTCGCGGCCTACCAGGCCCTGCTGGCCCGCCACACCGCCGTCCCCGGCAGCCTGCCCGGCGCGGGTGCCGACGTCCCCGTCGGCATCACGGTCTCGGGGCGCGGCCGTCCCGAGCTCCAGCAGCTCTTCGGCTACGGCATCAACACCCTGGTGGCACGGGCCCGTTGGGAGGGCGACCCGTCCTTCGGGGAGGTACTCGCCCAGGTACGGGACACGGTCCTTGACGCCTTCGACCACCAGTCGGTGCCCTTCGCCCGGCTGGTCGACGAGCTCCAGCCGGACCGCGATCTGGCCCGCACCCCGCTCTTCCAGGTGGACTTCATCCTCCATGAGGACCGCGGCAGCGCCTTCGCCATGCCCGGTCTCACCGTCGAGTCCGTCATGGCCGACCGGGTCGCCAAGTTCGACCTCACCCTGAACGTCGACCACGCGGAGACCGGCGGTCTCGACGCACGGCTCGGCTATCCGACCGCGCTCTTCGAGCGGGCCACCGTCGCGCGGACCGCCGAGCGCTTCGTACGCCTCCTCGACGCGGCGACCTCGCGGCCCGACGCCCCGCTCTCCGACGCGGACCTCCTCACCGACGAGGACCGCGCGCTGCTCGCACGGCCGTACACCACCGCGGAGCTGCCGGGCGGCCTGCGCGACCGGCTCGTCGAGGAGGGGCTGATCGGCCCGGCGGCCACCACCGCCGGCACCGGTCTGCCGGTCCGCGTCGTGGACGCCCACGGCCGGCTGCTCCCGGTCGGTGTGGCGGGTGAGCTGTGTGTCGGCGCGGTGCCGGGCGCGCACGCCCCGGCCGCCTCCGAGGACTCCCTGCCCGACCCCTCGGGACCCTCCGGGGCCCTGCTCCACCGCACCGGACGGCTCGCACGCCGGCTGGCCGACGGCACCCTCGACGTCCTCGGTCTGATCGAGGACCAGGTCTCCGTGCGGGGCCGCCGAGTGGACCTCGGGCGGATCCGCGCGGCGCTCACCTCCTTCGCCGGCGTGCGCGAGGCGCTCGTCGTGGTCCGCTCCGGCGGGGCGGAGGCCTCGGGCCTGGCCGCGTACGCCGTCGCGACGGGTCCGGACGCCCTGGACGCGGCAGGGCTGCGCGCGCACCTCGCGGAGCGGCTGCCGGAGCCTCTCGTCCCGGGCTCCGTCACGGTCCTGGACGCGCTGCCGCTGACCGCCGGGGGGACCCCCGACCTCGACGCGCTGCCCGATCCGGGGGCGGCCGCGGACGGGGCCGCCGCGCGCACCGCGCCTCGTACGCCCGCCGAGGAGCGGCTCGCCACCCTCTGGCGCGAGGTGCTCGGCGTGGACGAGGTGGGGGTCGACGACAACTTCTTCGCCCTCGGCGGCGACTCCCTGCGCGCGGTCCGCCTGGCCGGCGCCATGCGCGCGGCCGGATTCGACATCTCCATCCGGGGGGTGTTCCAGCACGGCACGATCGCCCGCATGGCCGCCGCCGTCGAGTGGCAGGATCCCGCGGCCGCGCAGTCCGGACTCGTGCGATCGGTGGCACCGTTCGCACTCCTTGATCCGCAGGACCGGGAGCGGCTGCCGGAGGACGTCGTCGACGCCTATCCGCTCTCGCAGGTCCAGACCGGCATGCTCGTGGAGACGCTCACCCGGCCGGGCCAGGGCGCGTACGTCAACATCAGCAGTTTCCGGGTGCCGGACGGCGAGGCCTTCGACCCGGCCGCCCTGCGCGCGGCGCTGGACATCGTGGCGGCGCGGCACGACGTGCTGCGGACGTCGGTGGCGCTCGACGGCTACTCCCGGCCCCTCCAGCTGGTGCGCGACCGGGTGGAGATCCCCCTGGACGTGCACGACCTGCGCGGCTTCGACGAGGAGCGGCGGCGCGCCGAAGCGGCGGCGTTCACGGCCGGGCGACGGGCGGACTTCGATCTGCGCGCCGCGTCGCTGGTGCGGGTCGACGTCCATCTGGAGTCGGACGAGGCCTGGCGGCTGACGTTCACCCAGAGCCACGCCGTCAGCGACGGATGGAGCCAGCACACCCTGCTCATGGAGCTGCTCGGCGTCTACCGCGCGGTGCGCGACCGGCAGCCGCTGCCCGCCCACGAGACGCCTTCGGTGCGGTACGCGGACTTCGTCGCCGCCGAGCTCGCCTCCCTGGAGGGCGACGCCGACCGGGCGTTCTGGCAGCACGTCACCGACGAGCACGCGCCGTTCGCCCTGCCCGGCGCCTGGGGCGAGGACGGCCCCGCCGAGGGGTACCGCGTGGCCGTGCCGTTCCACGACCTCCAGGACGGGCTGCGGCGGCTGGCCGCCGCGGCCGACGGCTCGCTCAAGAGCGTGCTGCTCGCCGCGCATCTGACGGTGCTCTCCCGGCTGACGCCCGAACGCTCCTTCCACAGCGGTCTGGTGGCCCACGGCCGTCTGGAGGCACCCGGCGGGGACCGGGTGCTCGGCATGCACCTCAACACCGTGCCCTTCCCCGTGGTCCGTGCCGCCACCTGGCGTGAGCTGGTGCGCCGTACGTTCGCGCAGGAGACCCGCGTGTGGGGGCACCGGCGCCATCCGCTGCCGGCCATCCAGCGCGCCGCCGACAGCACCGACCGGCTGATCACCGTCCTGTTCGAGTACCAGGACTTCCACCAGGTCGACGACGCGCTCTTCGCCGACCGGGACGTCGCGAACGGCATCGGCGGCGTCGGCGGGGCGGTCAACGAATTCGCCCTCAACGTCCTCGCCAACAACGGGCACATCCATCTGATCAGCGCCACCGACGTCCTCGGCCGCGCCGACTCCGAGCGGCTGGCGGAGATGTACCGGCAGGTGCTGACCGCGATGGCGGCCGACCCCGACGGCGACGCCACCACCAGCCACCTGCCGGCCCGCGACCGCCACCAGGTCCTCGCCCGATGGCACACCACCGAGGGGCAGTTGCCGGTCCTGCCGGTCCACCGCCTCTTCGAGGACCAGGCTGTGGAGACCCCCCACTCCCCCGCCGTGCGTCACCTGGACACCGTGCTGAGCTACGCCGAGCTCGACGAGCGGGCCAACCGCATCGCCCACCACCTGCGGACCCTCGGCGCCGGTCCCGACACCCTCGTCGGCCTGCACCTCGCACGAGGCCCCGAGTTGCTCCCGGCCATGCTCGGCATCTGGAAGAGCGGGGCGGGCTGCCTGCCGCTGGACCCCTCGCTGCAGCGGACCCGGATGGCCACGATGCTGGCGGACGCCGGTCCGCACCTGGTCGTCACGACCTGCGATCTGCTGCCCGCCCTCGACGGTCTCCACGACGGCGAGACGGTCGTCCTCGACCGCGCGGCGGACTCCCGGGCGATCGCGGGCCGCCCCGCGACCCGCCCCGAGCCCGTCGGCTCGCTCGCCGACCTGGCGTACGTGATGTACACCTCCGGTTCGACCGGCACGCCGAAGGGCGTGCTCGTCCCGCACCTGGGCCTGGCCAACTACCTGTGCTGGAGCGCGGGGGCGTACGCCTCCCGGGGCACCGGCGGCGCGCCCGTGTTCTCGTCGATCTCCTTCGACCTGGGGCTGCCCGACCTGCTCACGCCGCTGATCACCGGTCAGACCACGCATCTGCTGCCGCAGGACCTGAACACCGCCGACCTCGGCGCGGAGCTGGCGGCGGGGGCCCCGTACAGCTTCATCAAGCTCACCCCCGGCCACCTCGACCTGCTCACGCATCAGCTCACGGCGGAGCAGGCCCGGGGCCTCGCGGGGCTCGTCATCGCGGCCGGCGACAGCTTCTCGGCGGCTCTCGTCGCCCGCTGGCGCGAACTCGCGGGCCCGGAGGGCACCGCGCTGGCGGCGGAGTACGGACCCACCGAGACCTCCATCGGCAACTCGGGCTCCCCCGTGGCCGACACCGTCACCACCGAGCTGGTGCCGCTCGGCGCGCCCGTCCCGAACACCACGATGTACGTCCTGGACGAGCGCATGCAGCCGGTTCCGGTCGGCGTGCCGGGCGAGGTGTACATCGGCGGGGTCGGACTGGCGCGCGGCTACCAGCGGCGCCCCGGCCTCACCGCCGAGCGCTTCCTGCCCGACCCGTACGGTCCGCCCGGCGCGCGTCTGTACCGCACCGGCGACCTCGCCCGCTATCTCGCGGACGGCACCCTGGACTTCCTGGGCCGGATCGACAACCAGGTCAAGATCCGCGGCTACCGCGTCGAACTGGGCGAGGTGCAGCACCATCTCACCGCGCACCCGGACGTCGAGGACGCCGTCCTGCTGCTGCGGGAGAACGGCATCGGGGAGAAGAGCCTGGTCGCCTATGTCGTCGGCACCGGCGCCGCGCGGCAGGGCACCCCGGACCTGGCCGGTCTGCGCGCCCATCTGTCGGCACGGCTGCCCGAGTACATGGTCCCGGCCGCGTTCATGGCCGTCGACCGCATCCCGCTGACCGCGAACGGCAAGGTGGACCGCCGGGCGCTGCCGGCGCCGGACCGCGAGGCGTTCGCCGGCACCGCCCACATCGCTCCGCGCACCCCCGTGGAGGAGCGCATCGCCGCCGTCTGGCGCGAGGTGCTCGGTGTGGACCGGGTCGGTGCGGAGGACGGCTTCTTCGCGCTCGGCGGCGACTCGATGCGCGCCGTGCGCCTGGCGGGCGCGCTGCGGGAGGCCGGTTTCGACCTCACCATCGGCGACGTCTTCGAGCACAGGACCGTGGCCGCGCTCGCCGTCGCCGCGGCGGGCAAGGACGGCACCCGTTCGCTGGTACGGGCGGTGAAACCGTTCGCACAGCTGGCGCCGGAGGACCGGGAACGGCTGCCGGAGGACGTCGTGGACGCCTATCCGCTCTCGCAGATCCAGACCGGCATGCTCGTCGAGATGCTCACGCACCGCGACCGCAACACCTACCACCACGTCAACAACTTCCGTATCAGGGACCGCGAGCCGTTCTCCCTGCCGGCGCTGCGCGAGGCGCTGGCCGTGGTCACGGCGCGGCACGACATCCTGCGGACGTCGATGGCGCTCGAGGGCTACTCCCAGCCGCTTCAGCTGGTGCACGCCCACGCCGACATCGCCCTCGCCGTGCACGACCTGCGCGGCCTCGGCGAGGAGCGGCAGCGCACGGCGGCGCTCGCCTTCATCGCCGAGGAGAAGGCGAACCTCTTCGATCTGCACGTGGCGCCGCTGTTCCGGATGACCGTGCACCTGGAGTCGGACGAGGCCTGGCGGCTGACGTTCACCCAGAGCCACGCCATCACCGAGGGCTGGAGCTACCACACGCTGCTGATGGAGCTGCTGGCCGCGTACCGCGCGGTGCGCGACGGACAGCCCCTGCCCGCGTACGAGACCCCGTCGGTGCGCTACGCCGACTTCATCGCGGCCGAGACGGAGGCGCTGGCCAGCGAGGAGCAGCGGGCGTTCTGGCAGGCGGTCGTGGACACGAGCGCGCCGTTCACGCTGCCCGAGGGCTGGGGCCAGGAGGGTCCCAGCGAGCCCTACCACCGGCTCGTCCCCTTCCACGATCTGGAGGAGGGCCTGCGCCGGCTGGCCACCGCGGCGGGCGGTTCGCTGAAGAGCGTGCTGCTCGCGGCGCACCTGACGGTGCTCTCCCGGTTGACTCCGGAGCGCTCCTTCCACAGCGGCCTGGTGGCCCACGGCCGTCTGGAGGCCCCGGGCGGCGACCGGGTCCTGGGCATGCACCTGAACACCGTGCCCTTCCCGGCGGTGGGCGGCACCACCTGGCGTGAGCTGGTGCGCCGCACCTTCGCGCAGGAGACCCGGATCTGGGGGCACCGGCGCTATCCGCTGCCCGCGATCCAGCGTGCCGCCGACAGCACCGACCGGCTGATCACCGTGCTGTTCAGCTACCTCGACTTCCATCAGGTCGACACGGACGCGGTGGACGTCGAGGCGGGATTCGGCGTGGGCGGCAACGAGTTCGCCCTGGACGTGATCGCCGCCCGAGGCCACCTGAGCCTCGGCTCCTTCACCGACGTCATGAGCCGGGAGAACGCCGAGCGGCTGGCGGACATGTACCGGCAGGTGCTCACCGCGATGGCCGAGGAACCGGACGGCGACGCCACCATCGCCCTGCTGCCGGCCCAGGAGCGGCACCTGCTGTTCGGCGAGTGGAACGCCACCGACGTGGAGTGGCCCGCCGGCTCCGTCCTGGACCTGTTCGAGGAGACCGCGGCCCGCGTCCCCGACGCGGTGGCGGTCGTCGCGGGCGAGCTCAGGCTCTCGTACCGGGAGCTCGACGAGCGGGCGAACCGCGTCGCCCACCGCCTGCGCGCGCTCGGTGCCGGTCCCGACACGCTCGTCGGCGTCTGCCTGAACCGCGGCCCCGAGCTGGTCGCCGCCCTCCTCGGGGTGTGGAAGGCCGGCGCCGCGTATGTGCCGCTCGACCCCTCCAACCCCGCCGAGCGCCTGGCCCACGTCCTCGCCGACAGCGAGGCCGCCGTCCTCGTGACCGACGGCGCGTCGGCCCGCGCCACCGAGGGTCACCGGGGGGCGCGCCTGGACCTCGACGTCGACCGCGAGGTCCTGGCGGCGCTGCCCGCGACGCGCCCGGAACGCCCGGGCGATCCCGGACTGCTCGCGTACGTCATCTACACCTCGGGTTCCACCGGCACCCCCAAGGGGGTCATGGTCACGCAGCACGGTCTGGCCAATCACCTGCGCTGGGCGGCCCGGGACCTCACGGGCGACGAGGGCGGCGCACCGCTGTTCTCCTCCGTCGCCTTCGACCTGCCGGCCACCAATCTGTACGTCCCGCTGATCACCGGCCGTTCCGTGCACATCCTTCCGGCCGACCTGGACACCGCCTGGCTCGGCGAGGCGCTGGCGGGCGGGGCGCCGTACGGCTTCATCAAGCTGACGCCCGGGCATCTCGAAGTCCTCACCCACCAGTTGCCGCCCGGCGAGCTGGCGAGCCTGGCGGGGACCGTGCTCGTCGCCGGAGAGGCCCTGCCGCCCCGGCTGGCCAACCACTGGCTCGGCCTGGTCGGACCCGGACGGCTGGTCAACGAGTACGGCCCCACGGAGACCTCGATCGGCGCCACCGCCCACCCCGTCACCGGCATGCAGAACGGCGCCGTACCGCTCGGCGGCCCGCTGCCGAACACCACCGCGTACGTGCTCGACGCGCGCCTGCGCCCGGTCCCGGTCGGGGTGCCCGGCGAGCTCCACATCGGCGGCGAGGGCCTGGCCCGCGGCTATCGCAACCGCCCCGGGCTCACCGCCGAGCGCTTCCTGCCCAACCCGTACGGTCCGCCCGGCTCGCGGCTCTACCGCACCGGCGACCTCGCCCGCCATCTGCCGGACGGCACCCTGGACTTCCTGGGCCGGATCGACAACCAGGTCAAGATCCGCGGCTACCGCGTCGAGCTGGGCGAGGTGCAGCACCGGCTCACCCAGTACCCGGGGGTGAAGGACGCCGCGGTCGTGGTCCATCAGACCGCGGACCGGGGTCCGGAGCTCGCCGCGTACGTGGTGGCCTCCGACGGACTGGCGCCCGACCGGGCCGCGTTGCGCGCGCACCTCGCGGCGACGCTGCCCGACTACATGGTCCCGGCCGTCTTCATGCCGGTGGAGAGCATTCCGCTCACGCCCAACGGCAAGCTGGACCGCAGGGCGCTGCCCGCGCCCGATCAGGAGGGCCGGCCGTACGTGGCCCCCGCCACCCCCACCGAGCAGGCGATCGCCGCCGTCTGGCGCGAGGTCCTGGGCCTGGAGAGGGTCGGCGCGGACGACAGCTTCTTCGATCTCGGCGGACACTCCATCCTCGCCGTACGGATGCTCGCCACGGCACGCGAGGCCGGGCTGCCGCTCGCCGTGTGGATGATCTACCAGGCCGGGACGCTCGCGGAGCTCGCCGAACTCGTGGACGCGGAGCACGGGCCCGAGGACGCGACCGGTGACGCCGGGACCGCAGCGGGGAGCGAGGGCACCCGGATGCCCCACCTGCCGGCCCACGCGCGGGCCGGCGCCGGTGCCTCCCGCTCGATCCGCCTCGGCCTGCGCCGTCCCGACCCCGCGCTCCTGGAGCGGGCGCTCGCCGCCGTGGTCGCCCATCACGAGGCGCTGCGTCTGCGGCTCGCGCCCGGCGGTGCCGAAGGCCGTATCGCCCCGGCCGAATCCGCTCGGCTGCTCGAGGTCGTCGACCTGCGCGGCACGGCCGTGGCCGACCGGGCCGACGCCGTCGCGCGGGCGCTCGACACGGCCCGCGACCGGCTCGACCCCGTGTCGGGCCCGGTCCTCCAGGCCACGCTGTGCGATGTCGGCGAGGAACGGCTGCTGGCCTCCGACGTCGCCTCCGAGCTGTGGATCACCGTGCACGAGCTGGCCGCCGACGAGGCCTCCCTCGCCCTCGTGGCGGAGGACGTCGAGACCGCCTACCGCATGTGCGCGCAGGGCTCGCCGGTGCGGCTGCCGTCCGTGCCCACGCCCCTGCGGCAGTGGGCGAGCAGGACCGCCGAACTGGCGGCGCGGCCCGAGACCGCGGACCAGGCCCACCAGTGGATCGGCCAGGAACGCGCGGGCGGGCTGCCGGTGGACCACCCGGGCGGTGACGACTCCCACGGCTCGGCCCGGACGGTCACCGCGGTTCTCCCACCGGAGCGGACCCGCGCCCTGCTCGCGGGGTACGAGCCGGAGCAGGCACTGCTCGCGACCCTGGGCAGGGTCGTGACCCGCTGGACCGGCCGCGACCGGCTCACCCTCGACCTGCGGACCGACCCCCGCGACGGCTCCGCGGACGGGGCCGATCTCTCGCGGACCGTGGGGCCGCTGGCCGACCACGTCCCGCTCACCCTGTGGCTGCCCCGGACGCGCGCACTGCCCGCCCTGCTGCGCTCCGTCGGCCGGCAGCTCGCCGAGCTGCCCGCGCCGCGCCATGTGTACGGAGTGCTGCGCGACCTCGCGCCCGACCCGGAGCTGGCGGCCGAGCTCCGCTCCGCCGAACGTCCCCGCCTTGCCTTCGCCCTGCTCGCCGCGCCCTCCGCGCAGACGGACCCCGCCGCCGAGCGGGACCATCTCCTGGACGTCGCCGCCGTGTTCGACGAGGGGCGGCTGTACCTGCGCTGGACGTACGGCTCCCGGCTCTACGACGCGGCGACGGTGCAGCGGCTGGCCGACGAGCACCTCGCCGAGCTGACCAGCCTCACCACGGCGCCCGCAGGGACCGACGAGGGCGGCCCGTCCGCCGCCCGGGCCACCCGGACGAGCGGCGCCACCCCCCGGGTCGCGACCCGTTCGGTGCCCGAGGTGATGACCCGCCACCGCATCCCGGGAGCGGCGATCGCGCTGATCGAGGGCGGCGAGCTGGCCGCGGTGGAGACCCATGGCCACCTCGGTGCGGACGGCGCCGAGCCGGTCGGCGAGAACACGCTCTTCGCCGCCGCCTCCATCAGCAAGCACGTGACGACCTTCGGCCTGCTGCGACTGGCCCAGGAGCAGGGCCTCGACCTCGACGAGGACGTGAACCGCTGCCTCAGCTCCTGGCAGCTGCCCGCCCCCGACGGCGGGGACGCCCCGCCCGTCACGCTGCGGCACCTGGTGGCGAACCTGGCGGGGCTCGCCGAGCCGCCGCGCCGCGCGGGCTACCGGATCGGCGAACCGGTTCCCTCCGTCCTCGACATCCTGCACGGACGGGCGCCGGCCGAACCGGGTCCGGTCCGCAGGGAGTTCGCGCCCGGTGAGGTCTTCCGGCTCAACAACGCCCACTACTGCGTGCTCCAGCAGGCGATGACCGATCTCTCCGGCGAACCGTTCCCGGCGCTGATGCGGCGGCTCGTGCTCGAACCGCTGGGCATGGAGCACAGCGGCTTCGACCCGCACTTCCCGGAGACCTCGGGTCTCCCGGTGGCGCTCGGTCACGACCTGGAGGGCGTGCCCCTGCCGGGCGGCCACGAGGTCTACCCGGAGTCGGCGGCGCGCGGTCTGTGGACGACCGCCGGGGATCTGGCCCGGCTCGTCCTGGGCGTCAGGGACAGCCGGCTGGGCCGGCCGGGGGCACTGGTCCCCCAGGAGGCGGTACGGGAGATGCTCACGCCGCAGTCCGACCGCCCGTACGGCTGGGGCACGATCGTCGACCACAGCGGCGTCGATCTCGAATTCGGTCACGGAGGCCAGGCGGCCGGATACCAGGCCATGTTCGGGATGCGCGCCCATGCCGGGTCGGGTGCCGTGGTCCTCACCAACGCGGCCTCCGGCAGGGAGCTGGTCACTCATCTGATGTCGACGGGCTGGTCCGACAAGGGCCGTCTGACCGGCTTCTGGCAGAGCGCGGCGGCGGAGACGGCCGTGCGGTCGCGATGAGGAAGCACACCGAGAGCCCCTCGGACTCCGCCGGCTCCCCAGAGTCCGAGGGGGCCGTCGGGACGGCCGGCATGTCCGGCCGTCCCCCGGTCCCGCTGCGCAGGAACGCCGACTTCATCCGCTTGTGGGTCGGCGCGGGCGTCTCGCAGTTCGGTACCCGGGTGGGCATGACCGCCTTCCCGTTGCTGACGCTGTATCACACCGGCTCGCCGGTGGACGCCGGCCTGGTGGGGTTCGCCGCCTCGCTGCCGAACTTCGTCGTCCAGCTGCCCGCCGGCGCGCTGGTCGACCGCTGGGACCGGCGCCGGCTGATGCTCTGGGGCGACGTCCTCGGCGCCTTCTCGATCGCGGCCGTCGCCGTCGCCGTGTTCCTGGGGCAGGTCTGGCTGCCCCATCTGATGGCGGCCGCCTTCCTGGAGGGCGCCCGCGGCATCGTCGTCGATCTGGGCGAGCGGGCGAGCGTGCGGCAGGTGGTGGCCCCCGGCCAGCTCCCTGCCGCGCTCGCCCAGAACGAGGCGCGGGGGCAGGCCATGGGCCTGCTCGGCCAGCCCGGCGGCGGGGGTCTGCTCGCCGTCGCGGGCTGGCTGCCCTTCGCCGCGACGGCACTGGCGAGTTCGGTGGCCGCGGTGTGCGTCGCGCTCATGCGCGGGAGCCGGGGCGTCCGCGCCGCCGCCCGCGCGCAGCCGCTGCACACCGACATCAAGGAGGGCGTGCTCTGGCTGTGGCGGCACCGGGTCGCCCGTCTCCTCGTCGGGCTCTTCGCGGGCTGCAACGTCGCCTTCCAGATCCTGATGCTCACCGTCATGGTGATCATCCAGCAGAGCGGCCGCTCCCCCGTGTTCGTCGCCCTGGTCACCGGCTTCGGCGGTCTCGGCGGTCTGGCCGGGGCGCTGGCCGCACCCCGGCTCCGCCGGCGCTTCGGTCTGCGCGCCGTCTTCCTCGCCGGCTGTGTGCTCTGGGTCCTGATCACGCCGCTGGTCGCGTGGATCCGCCACCCCGCGGGTCTTGCCGTCCTGCTGACCGCCACCACCTCGATCGTCGGCGCGCTGAGTGTCACCGCCTGGGTCTTCCAGGTCCAGCACACCCCCGACGAGCTCCAGGGCCGGGTGAACGGCACGGCGCGCTTCCTGGCCTCCGGAGCGAACTCCCTGGGCGCGCTGTGCGGTGGCTATCTGCTCGACAGGGCCGGCGCCGCGCCGACCGCCCTCGTCGTCTGCGGGATCCTGCTCCTGGTGACGACCGTGGTGGTGTCCGGGCGGCGGACTCTGGCCGAGCCGGCGGAGGGCCTTTCGTGACTTCCGGCGGAACTTCCCGGGCTTCCCGGGCTTCCCGAACTTCCCGAACTTCCCGAACTTCCCGCCGAGGCTAAGCTTTTGTTCATGCAATCCCTCCACCGGCTGATCCAGTGGTTGCGGCGCCCGTTAGGGAAGGTGTGGCAGACCCTCACTTTTCTGACCGTCGGTATTCCGCTTCAACTCGTCGGCCTTTTCTGCGCACTGGTTCCCGCCATGAGGCCGGTCCTGACCCTGGTGCAGCGATATCGCTTCCGTTCCATGCTCGGCGTGGAGATCCCGCACACCTCGGCCGACGATCCGAGAACCGGCCGGCGTCAGGCGAAGTACCACCTCCTGGCGGGCCCCGCGGCGGCGCTGGGGGCATCGGTCGGCCTGGCCCTGTGGGTCCTGGGGTTCGTGGCCGCCACGGTGTACGTCTGGGTGTGGCAGCTCCCGCTGCAGTGGCGGCTCGCCCATCACGGCTACTCGGTCACGGCGGCCTATGTCATGGGCGCCGGCCTCGCCGTGCTCGCCCTGGCGACCTGGGTGTGCCACGGCCTGGCCCGGCTGGACGCCTTCGCGGCCACCGGGCTGCTCGGCCCCTCCCGGGCCGAGGTCCTGGAGCGGCGGGTGGAGAACCTCACCGAGAGCCGGGCCGGCATGGTCGAGGCCGCCGACGCCGAGCGCCGGCGCATCGAGCGGGACCTGCACGACGGCGCCCAGCAGCGGCTGGTCGCCATGGCCGTCAACCTCGGCCTGGCGAAGGCCACGCTCGGCGAACTCCCGGAGGACGCCCGCAAGGTGATCGAGGCGGCGCACAGCGAGGCGAAGGAGGCCATCTCCGAGCTGAACAACCTGGTGCGCGGGCTGCATCCGGCCGTGCTCGAGGACCGGGGGCTCGACGCGGCGCTCTCCGGCCTCGCCGAGCGCGCTCCGCTGCCCGTGCGGCTCAACGTCGAACTGGCCGAACGGCCCTCGCCCACTGTCGAGGCGGTCGCCTACTTCGTCGTCTCCGAAGCCCTCACCAACGTGATCAAGCACGCCGGGGCGTCCCGCGCCGAGGTCACGGTCGGCCGGGTCGGCGACACCTTGCTGGTACTGGTCTCGGACGACGGGGCCGGCGGCGCGGACTCCGCGGGCGGAACCGGGCTCGACGGCCTCGCCAAGAGGGTCGCGTCCGCCGACGGCACGTTCGCCCTGAGCAGCCCGGCCGGCGGGCCGACCGTTCTGACGGTGACGCTGCCGTGCGGTTCGTAGGGCCGGGGAAGACACCGAAGAGCCGGCCCGGGGGATCCTCGATCCACCCGGGCCGGCTCTCGGGCCCTCGTACGGCTCAGTCCCACGTCCAGACCGCGGCCGTACGCCTGCCGCGACCACGCCACCACAGGGCGAGGCAGATCGGGACCGCGGCGATGGCCGGAAGCAGCCCCACCGCCCAGCTGGCCTGAATCGGCGGTCCCGGTCGTGGTCCCACGGGGACGGACAGGCTGCCCCGGCCCGCGCCCTCGGGCCCCTCGACCGCGAGGTCGAACCGCCAGGTCCCCTCGTCCGGCAGCAGCGTGCCGTCCAGCCCCCAGCGGTCGTGGGAGCGGGTGTAGCGGGGCAGCGCCCGCCCGAGGCCGGCGCCCCGCTTGCCGTAGTCCTCGCCCGACGGCGAGATGAGGTGCAGGCGCGCGGTGCGTCCCTTGATGCCCCGGTCGGCCTGGAACGTCATGTCCAGGGAACGGTCGGCATACAGCGGCCAGTCCGTGAAGGACACCTCGATGTCGTACGGCCCCGCCCGCAGCCGCTCGGAATGCACCACCGCGGGCACCTCGGCGGCCGAGGCGGCGGGCGCCGCGTGGACCCCCGCCAGGAGCGCGAGCGCGACCGCCGCGAGCGAGCGCCGCAGGTTCCGCGTACGGCGGCCCGGCCGCCCGGTGTGTCGTCGCATGTTCAGGCCTCCATCACGGGCCGCAGCCCTGGCTCGGGCACCGGGGCCGGCGCCGCCGGGGACGGGTCGCCCGCACCCGGCCCCAGCCTGCGCAGGGCGTTCGACGCGGCCCAGCCCAGCGGACCCGCGACCGTGCCCAGGACCGTCGCGAGCAGGATCGCGAGCGGCGAGAAGCCGTTGCCCAGCTGCGGGGTGTAGAGCAGCACCATCGCCAGGGCGGCGACGGCGCTGACCGCGGGGACGCCGGTCCTCGGGGTGGTTCCACGGCGCCGCAGGACGACCAGGGCGACTTCCACGAGGACCGCGATCAGCGGCAGCACCACGGGGTAGAGCGACGCCAGGGTCGGCTCGCCCGAGATGTTGTCCCGCAGCGACATGCCCAGGCTCTCGGCGTAGACCCGGGTGATCCAGGGGGCGAAGAACCAGTCGATCGCGTGCAGTGCCCCGAAGAGCAGTCCGGTGAGCGCGATCCAGCCGGGGGCGCGCGTCACGCCGGCGACCATCAGGAGGGCGAACAGCGCGACCGCGGTCACCGACACCTCGAAGGGCTGCGCCCAGAAGAGCGCGAACATCATCGAGGTCAGGGAGGTCGCCACGGACAGGACGACCCCCCAGCGGCTGACCGCCCGGTTCCCGAGCGCGGCGAACGCGAGGACCGCGCCGACGCAGATGGTCAGTCCGCCGAGGGAAAGGCCCACGTGGGGCGGGGAGTTGAGGGTGACGTCGAATCCGTACACGGTGTGCCACCACAGGTCGATCATTCCGTAGACCAGCTCGACGGCCGCGCCGATGCCGGCGACGAGGAATCCGACGGGGGCCCGGAAGACCCGCAGCACGGTGACCGAGCGACCGGTGGCGGCGACGCTGTCCGGGTCGGCGCGCCAGACGCCGGTGCGCATCAGCACGACCACCACGGCGGTCAGGCCCGCCAGGGTGGGTGCGGCGTAGATGAGCATGTGGGGGGCGGTGAAGAAGGTGTCCGGGCCGACGTCGTCGTGCCACTGCACGTCCCAGACCACGCCGAAACTGGTCGCGAGCAGGGCGACGGCCAGCAGCCAGCAGCCCACCAGTTCGGCGCGGTCGGAGCGGTCCGATGTCGTGGGAGTGGTCATGCGGCGGCGGACCGCTCCATGCTCAGGCGCAGACTCAGCGGCCGCATGTCCGTCCACACCTCCTCGATGTGGGCCAGGCACTGCTCGCGCGTGCCTTCGGTGCCCTCGGCGCGCCAGCCGTCCGGCAGTTCGCGCTCCAGCCACCAGATGGAGTACTGCTCCTCGTGGTTGAGGACCACGCGGTAGAGGGCGTCGTCGGAGAATTCTTCGGCCATGGGATGCTCCTCTGCAATTTCCGGAAAGGATTCCGGGGAATGCTCGGGCGCCGCCCTATACGGCCTCTATACCAAGGGGCCGATGCCGGGAACCGGAGAGTATGGCCGGAATATAGCCGCCTTCCGCACGATGAGCGGGACAGGAGTGCACGATCCGCCACACCGGGAGGTCACGGTCTCTATGGAGCACCGTCAGGGATGGAAACCGCTGGAGATCGGACCGGCCGACGCGGGGGTCACCGCGGACGCCGACGGGCTGGTCGCCCATCTGGATTCGCTCACCGATCTGGAGCAGCTTCTCGCCAAGGAGAAGGCTCTGGTGTTCCGGGGCTTCCAGGTGTCCGAGGGCGCGCTCGACGCCGTCATGGACCGGCTGCTGCCCAACCGGCTCGCGTACGTGCACGGCAACTCCCCGCGCACGAAGGTCGGCAAGAACGTCTACACCTCGACCGAGTACCCGGCCGAGTACGTGATCTCCATGCACAACGAACTGTCCTACGCCCACCAGTGGCCGGCCCGGCTGCTCTTCTACTGCGCCGTCGCCCCGGCGACCGGTGGCGCCACTCCCGTGGTGGACGGCCGGCTGTGGCTGGACTCCCTCGACGACGAGGTCCGCGAGGCCTTCGCGGGCGGCGTCCGGTACACCCAGAACCTGCACGGCGGCCGCGGGCTCGGCAAGAGCTGGCAGGACACCTTCGAGACCGACAGCAGGGACGAGGTCGAGGAGTTCCTCGCCGGTACGCGGGCGAGCTGGCAGTGGCTGCGCGGGAACGCGCTCCGGGTGACCCAGGAGCGGGCTTCGACCGTGCGGCACCCGCTGACCGGCGAGGAGGTCTGGTTCAACCAGGCCGACCAGTGGCACCCCGCGGGTCTCGGCGACGAGACCGCCGCCGAGCTGGCCAAGGTCCTGCCGGCCGACGAGCTCCCGCAGTCCGTCAGTTACGCGGACGGCAGCCCGATCCCGGCCGCCCACGTCCACCAGATCCGCGACCGGGGGCTCGCCGCGGCCGTCGACGTCGACTGGCGTCAGGGCGATCTGCTGCTGATCGACAACCTCCTGGTCGGCCACGGTCGACGGGCGTACACCGGGGCGCGCCGCGTGCTGGTGGCCATGTCGGACTGATCGCGCTCCCCCGGTCTCATCCGGGGGTGAGCAGCGGGCACGCCCGGTAGGCGCGCGCGACTCTGACCAGCCAGGTGATCTCCGCGCTCAGATCGGCCGCCGACGGTCCGTCGGCGGCCTTCAGCATGTCGGGCACCGCCGGCCGCAGGCCCAGACGCCGGGTGTGCAGGGCGGCCTTGAGCTGGGCGGCCGTGACGCCGGCCGCCAGCTCCTCGCCGACGAGACCGGTGGCTCTGCCGAGCCGGGCGGCCCGCTCGGCGACCTCCGCGTCGAGACTCTCCCGCAGGGCCAGTTGTCCGTCGCGGATCTCGATGGCCCTGCGGTAGAGCCGGAACTCTATGTTCCGTACGGTCAGGAGGGACGAGAGCCGGGAGTACCGCCCCTCCTCCAGGGTGATGTCCGGCCTGCTCCGCACCATCGCGAGCCACAGCGGGTGGAGGCGCTGGTACTGCCGGTAGTCGTGCGCGGCGCGCCGGGCCCTGGTGAGCAGCGGCCCCCAGCCGGGCAGTGTCCACCCCGTCTGGGCGAGCAGTCCCCCGATGCCGCCGCAGAGCCACGCGGCGCGCTCCGCCCAGGAGGGGTTCTGCGCGACGCACCCGCACACCCCGTTGGCGAGGCGGACCGCCCCGTATCCGAGCGAGAGCGCGGACCCCACCGCCGTGACGCACAGTCCGCGGCGTAGCCACAGCCGGTTCACCCGCCGTGCGAAGCGCAGGCAGAGCACCGACACCAGCACCTCGCCGGCCATGAACACGACGCTGTACAGCAGCAGGTAGCGCTGGTAGTCGGCGTCTCCCGCGTAGTGGACGGTGAAGTCTCCGGGGTGTTCGCCCGAGAGGTCCAACCGGGCGAAGAGCGCGGTCAGCACGATCAGCACCCCGCAGAGGACGAGGAGATGGCGGAGCAGGTTCCGCCGGGCCCGTCCGGGCGGGAGGAGCAGCCGGTCGAGCAGGACGCACTGCGCCGCGATCAGGCACATCACGGAGCTCTGGGCCAGCAGCGCCGCGCTGTCGGCGATCCCGGTGAGCCGGTCGACGGCCAGCCAGACCGTCGGGGTGGACAGGGTGAAGCTGAGCGCGGAGAAGCCGTGCACGGCGCACAGGGCCCAGAGAGCGGGGTCGCCCGGGGCGCGCCGCAGTGGACCGGCCTTGTAGAGCAGGGCCGCCACGGCGACCAGGGCGCACAGCGGGTGCAGCAGACTCGTCACGCGGGACCGGCCGCCTCGGGGGTGTCCAGGTGCTGGGGCAGCAGCGTCCGCTCCAGCCTGCCGACGAGCACGGCGGTCTCGGCCGTGGGCGCCCAGACGGGGTCCAGGGGCCGGTGGTTGGCGCCCTGGAGCAGCAGGCTGCCGATCAGCTCGGCCTCCTGCTCCTCCTCGTCCGTGTAGGCGGTCCGCCGCCGCACGCGGGTGATCGTCCGCGGGTCGATTTCCGGCAGCAGCAGTCGCGCCGTCCGGTCGCTCGCGGCCGGCTCCCGCGGCCGTTCCTCGTCATGGCACAGCAGGTGCCCCAGCTCGTGCCCGATGATGTGCTGCTGATGGATCGGGCTGGTCCTCTGCTCGTAGAAGATGTAGTCCGCCTGGGACGTGCGGACCCACACCCCGCAGTGGCCGTCGGCGGGGAAGGGCATCGCCTCCAGGTGGATGGCCCGTCCCGTCCGCTCCGTGACCCGCCGGCACACATCGGGGATGCCGTACGGGGACGGCAGCCCGAGTCCGCGGACGAGGGCCGCACAGCGTGCCCGCCGCCTGCGCGCCGTCACTCCTCGCACGGCTCGTCCGGGCATTCCGCCAGCCCTTCCAGCTCCCGTACCCGCTGGATCACTTCGGTGATGGAGTCCAGGCTCTTCGCGGACAGGCCGGAGGCGCGCAGGGCGATGGCCTGCACCCCGGTGTCCTTGAGCGCGGCCATGAGCCGCAGGTCCGCCGCCAGCTTGTTCTCGGCGCCGCTCTCGAAGAAGTAGTTCGGGGGAACGCCGAAGAACTGGGCGAGCGCCTCGACGTGACGGAGCGTCGGATTGTCCCGGTGTCCCTTGCGCAGCAGCCAGATGTAGCTCGCCGAGATGGGCACACCGCTGAGGGTGATGCTCCGGGCGACCTCCTCCGTGCTGTACGGGCGCCTGCCTCCTGGAGTCACCGTGTGGAACAGGTGGTTGAGCTTGTCGGCGAGACGCAGTCCGACCGTCGCGCCAGGTTCGTTCACGTGGACACCTCCAACTGGTGGTCGGATTCTACGTCGGTCGGTCCCTCCTGGCAGAAGGATCAAAGCTTTGCCATGCGTTGATCTTCCCGCTCCGTCGCCGGTCGGTTCCTTGGGTAGAGTCCACAACTCGTGTAGCAAGTACGGTATCGGGATGGCGTTCCTCAGTCGAGACCAGGACTGATGTCGTCCCTGTGAGGGCGACCGTGCGTGGGACAGGCGGTCGCCGTGTGCTTCCGGGGAGGGCACAGTGTTCGACTTACTTGGGCTGGATGACATCGCGCAGGCCGTGTACGAGGAGATGCTCAAGGATCCGGCGGCCAGCGCCGTGACCATCGCGTGGCGGCTCGACCGGCCCGCCGCCCAGGTGCGGAACGCGATGACCCAGCTGAACCGCCTCTCGCTGATCCGGCCGTCCTGGCAGGACCCGGGCGAGTACCGCGCCGTCGAACCCGAGGTCGGTCTGGGGCTCCTGCTGTCCACCCAGGAGGCGGATCTGCGCCGTCGGCAGGAGGAGATCGAGGCGAGCCGGCTGAAACTGGAGCTCCTGGCCGCCCAGTACGCCGAGTTCAGCCGCTCCCGGGAGGACACCGGCACGGAACGGCTCAGCGGGATCGACGCGATACGGCTGCGCATCGAGGCGCTGGCGGCGTGCTGCTCCTCCGAGATCATCGCCTTCGTGCCCGGCGGCGCGCAGTCGCGGGCCAACATGGAGGCGAGCCGGCCGCTGGACGAGTCCGTCCTGGCCCGCGGGGTGCGGATGCGCAGCGTCTACCTGGAGAGCATCGCGAACGACCGGCCCACGATGGAGTACGTGCGCTGGCTGGGCGACTCCGGTGCGCACATCCGCTTCGCCGCCGTCCTGCCGCCCCGCATGGTGATCTACGACCGGGAGGTGGCGATCATCCCTGATGATCCGGACGCCACCCACCGGGGGGCTCTCGTCACCCGGAGCAAGGGCGTCGTCAGCGCGCTGTGCGAGCTCTTCGAGCAGGTGTGGAGCGCCGCGCGGCCCCTGGACGAAGCGTCGTGGCCGGGCGACGAGGACGGACTCACCCTGCAGGAACACGCCGTCCTCGACCTGCTGGCGCAGGGGCACGCCGACGACCAGATCTCCCGGCGCCTGGGCATCTCCGTCCGCACGACCCGTCGCATCACCGCAGGCCTGGCGCACCGGCTGGGCGCCAAGAGCCGCTTCCAGACCGGGGCCCTCGCGGCGCTCCGCGGCTGGCTCGACACCCGGCGACCCGCCGTATAGAGCCGGTATAGGGGAGCGTCCGACGCTTCTCGGCGGCGCCGGCGGCCACTCACCCGTGGCCGTCGGCCGCCCCACCACTGTCGACCACACGAGGTGCGGCATGCTTCCCCACACTCAGCTAACCCAGGCGCGCGGAGCCCGGATCCTGGGCATCGGTGTCCACCGGCCACGGCGCGTGGTCGGCAACGACGAGACGGCGGCGAGGACCGGGCGTACGGCCGACTGGATCCTGCGCCGCACCGGAATCGTCGAGCGCCGTTACGCGGACCACGACGAGACCGTGGCCGACATGGCCGTGGAGGCGTCCAGGAAGGCGCTGGCCGACGCCGGTGTCACCGCCGCCGAGATCGACACGGTCCTGGTCGCCTCGATGTCGGATCTGCGGCAGAGCCCCGCCGCGGCTCCCGAGGTGGCCCACCGCATCGGCAGCCGGGCCGCCGCCTTCGACCTGAACGCCGCGTGCTCGGGCTTCTGTTACGGCCTGGCCCTCGCCGCGTCCATGGTCAGGGACGGCACGGCCGGCCACGTCCTGATGATCGGCTCCGAGAAGATGACCGACATCGTGGACCCCCACGATCCGGGCGCGGCGTTCCTGTTCGCGGACGGGGCGGGAGCCGTCGTGATCGGCCCCGGCCGCCCCGAGGAGGACGGGATCGGCCCGGTCGTCTGGGGTTCCGACGGCGGCCGCGGCGATCTGATCGCACACGACGCCTCCTGGGCTCAGTACCGCGACTCCCCCGGTGCCGCCTGGCCCGCGATGCGGATGGCCGGACCCGAGGTCTTCCGCTGGGCGATCGAGGACGTCCCCGACATCGCCGGAAGGGCCGCTGCGGCGGCCGGGATCACGCTGGACCGCCTCGACGCCTTCGTCCCGCACCAGGCCAACCTGCGGATCGTCGACGCCCTCGCCGAGCGCCTCGACCTTCCGCCGGAGGTCGCCGTCGCGCGTGACGTGACGCACTCCGGCAACACCTCTTCCGCGTCCATCCCGCTGGCCGTCTCCCGGCTGCGTGAGCTGGGTGCGGTCGGCAGCGGTGCCGCGGCCCTGCTCGTCGGCTTCGGCGCCGGACTCACCTGGGCGGCCCAGGTCGTCCGGCTGCCCTGACGGCCACGGAACGACACGTACGGGTGCGCGTCCGCGGACGCGCGTACGGACTTCAGCACGGACTTGAGACAAGGAGCACACGGTGAGCAGCGCAAGCACGGTCCGAACCGCCTCGCCGGCCTGGGAGTTCACCCCCGGCCGGCCGGCCCTCGCGACGATCGGCGGCCTGACGGACCTGGCCGAGGCGGAACGATGGCTGACCTCGGTCCGCGGCGAACTGCGGGGGGCCCTGCACGAACACGGTGCCGTGCTCCTGCGGGGCCTGCCCCTCACGGACGTCGACGGCTTCGCCGCCGTACGGGACGTCCTCCTTCCGCAGCGCACCCCGTACCGCGAGAAGGCCACGCCGCGCAGCGACTTCGGCAACGGCGTGTACTCCTCCACGGACCTGCCGCCCTCCCAGCCGATCCGGATGCACAACGAGAACAGCTACACCCTGACCTTCCCCGGTCTGCTGATGTTCGCCTGCCTGGTCGCGCCGTCCGAGGGCGGCGCCACCCCGGTCGCCGACTGCCGCGAGGTCCTGCGTCTCCTGCCCGACTCCCTGGTCGAGCGGATGCGCACCTCCGGCTGGCTGCTGCGGCGCAGTTACTCCGACGACATCTCCACCCACTGGACGACCGCGTTCGCCACCGAGGACCGGAGCGAGGTCGAACGCTACTGCGCGGAGAACCTCGTCTCCCACCAGTGGCAGGAGGACGGCAATCTGCGCACCAGCCAGTTGCGGCCCGGGATCGTCCGGCATCCCGCGACGGGCGAGGAGGTGTGGTTCAACCACCTCGCGTTCTGGAACGAGTGGTCCCTGGACGAGGAGCTCCGGGAGGCGCTGACCGACGAGTTCGGGCGGGACGGGCTGCCGTTCAACACCTCCTTCGGTGACGGCGATCCGCTCACGAAGGACGAGCTCGACCTGATTCAGGACGCCTACGACCGGGCCACGGTCCGGGCGCCCTGGCAGGTCGGCGATCTGCTGCTCGTCGACAACGTCCTGACCGCCCACGGGCGTGACCCCTTCCGCGGCGACCGCCGGATCGTCGTGGCCATGGGAGACCCCGTGGAGATCACCGACTGCCACCCCGGCGTCCGCCCCGCCCCCTGAGGCCGGCCCTCCGGGTCCGGCCGGGCCGACCCCCGTTCCCCCGTTCCAGGCCCGCCGTGTTCTCGCCCGACCCGCCGTTCCCGCCGTCTCTCGTTCTCGAAGGAGCCCGTTCCATGGCCGATCCCCTCCGGCAGCCGGCCGACCTGCTGAGCCGCTTCCACCAGGCGGTCCGCGAGGCCCCCGACCGCACCGCCGTACAGGCGGTGGACGGCGGGCTGAGCTTCGCCGAACTCGACCGGGCCACCGGGTGGCTGGCCGAGGCTCTCCGCTCCCGGGGCGTCGGCCGGGGAGACCGGGTCGGGGTGAGCCTGCCGCGCGGCAGAGGACTCGTCGTGGCGCTGCTCGCGGTGTGGCGCACGGGCGCCGCCTATGTGCCGCTCGATCCCGCCTACCCGCGGGACCGGCTGGCGTTCATGGCCGGGGACGCGGGCATCCGGTTGCTCCTGACGGCGGACGACTCCCCGGCCGGCCCGGCGTTCCTGCCCGCCGGCGTGGAGGTGCTCCCCGTGGAGGTGCGGTCCGACCGCCCGTCCCCCGAGCGCGCGGACCCGGACGTGTCCGCCCTCGCCCCCGCCTACGTCATCTACACCTCGGGCTCGACCGGCACCCCGAAGGGCGTGGAGGCGACGCGGGGCGGCGTGGCCTCGCTCGTCTCGGCGCTCGAAGAGGCCGGCGTGTACGACGCCGAGCCGCGGGTCGTCGCCTGGAACGCCAGCGCTTCCTTCGACGCGTCGGTGCAGCAGTGGGCGCGGGTGTGCCGGGGCGACACCGTCGTGGTCCTGGACGACGACCACCGCAAGGAGCCCGAGCTGCTCGTCGACCTGCTCGACCGGCACGGCGTCACCGACCTCGACCTGACCCCGTCCCACTGGGAGATGCTCCGCACCCGGCTGCTGCCCCCGCGTGCGGACGGCCGCGTGCTGCGGCTGTTCATGGGCGGGGAGCCCGTTCCCGCGCGCGTATGGGGCGAACTCGCCGCGGCCGGTGACCGGGGCGAACTCGAAGCCCTGAACCTCTACGGGCCGACCGAGTGCACCGTCGACGCCACCGCCGCCCGGATCACGGGCGAGCGGCCCCACATCGGCCGCCCGCTCGCCGGCGGCGGCCGGGTGCACCTCCTGGACGGGCAGCTGCGGCCGGTGGCGCCCGGCGCCGCCGGCGAGGTGTTCATCGGCGGCCCACGGCTGGCCCATGGTTACGTGAACCGGCCCGGGCTCACCGCGGACCGCTTCGTGCCCGACCCGCTCGGCGGTCCCGGCGCCCGGATGTACCGCACCGGCGACCGGGCGAGGCTGACGGCCGCGGGTGATCTGGAGTTCCTCGGCCGCGTCGACCGGCAGGTCAAGATCCGTGGCTTCCGGATCGAACCGGGCGAGATCGAGCAGGTGTTGTCCGCGCACCCGGGCGTCGCCACGACCGCCGTGCTGCCACGGGACGGCGGCGCCGCCGGTACTCGGCTGGTCGCCTACTGCGTGCCGGCGGAGCCCGTCGACGGGCCCGCCGCCACCGCGCTCACCGAGCGGTTGCGCGAGCACGCGGCCGGGGTCCTGCCCGCCCATATGGTGCCCTCCGTCTATGTGCTGCTTGCCGAGCTGCCGCTGACCCCGAACGGGAAGCTCGACACGGCCGCCCTGCCCGAGGCCCGGGAGACGAGCGCCGCCGCGGCGGCCGGAACCGCACCGCAGGGCGAGTTCGAGACCCTCATCGCGGAGGTCTGGTCCGCGGTCCTCGGCCGGGAGGAAGTGAGTGCGGACGACGACTTCTTCGCCCTGGGCGGCCACTCGCTCATGGCGCTGCGCGTGGTCGCCCGCCTCAAGAAGGACCTCGGCCTGGTGCTCTCGATCAAGGAGGTCTACCGCCATCCCCGGCTGCGGGACCTCGCCGGGCACATAGAGGCCATGCCCCGGCCTGCCGCTGCCGCCCGCACCTGACCCGTATCCCCCGGCCCCTCTCCCGCCCGCCCCCCGTTCCCCTTTCCCACGAGATCGCAGAAGAGGACAGAGATGCAGCTGCTCGACACGGCCCTGGTCCGCCCCCGGCAGGTGCCGGACTCCCGGCGGACACTGGTCTGCCTCGGGTTCTGCGGCGGGGGCGCGGGGGTGTACCTGCCCTGGGCGGACGCCATGCCGCCCGGCGTGGACCTCGCCGCCGTCTGCTACCCCGGCCGGGAGGGCCGGTTCATGGAGGACTTCGCCGCGGACTGGGACGCCCTGGCCGAGGACGCCCTGGCCGTCGTCGCCGCCGTGGAAGGACCCTATGTGCTGTTCGGGCACAGCATGGGGGGCTGGATGGCCTTCGACGTCGCCTCCCGCATCGAGGAGCGCGGCGGGCGTGCCCCCGAGGCCCTCGTGGTCTCCGCGGCGAACGCGCCCAGTCTTGGACTGACGGTCCGGGACATGTTCCCCGCGCAGCAGGACACCGACGAGCAGCTCATGGACTGGATGCGTGCGTTCGGCCTCCTGCCGGAGCACGTACTCGGCGATCCGGACCTCGCGGAGATGGCCCTGGAGCTCATGCGCGCCGACATCCGGGTCCGCGACACCTTCTACCACCGCGAGGGCGCGACGGTGAGCACGCCCCTGCAGATCCTCTCCGGCGCCGACGACGACATCATCGACCGGCACGTGGCCGACCACTGGCGCAAGCTGTCGACCGGCGCCTTCCGGCACGACGTGCTGCCGGGCGGCCACTTCTACACCCCGGACGTCTGGCGGGGCCTGCCCTCGCGCATCGCCGCCCTGGCGGAGGACTGAGCCGACGCCCTCAGGGCGTGCCGGGCGTCCCCGTGGGGGCCGCCGGGGCGGGGCAGGCGACCGTGCCCGGTCGTACGGAGAGCGAGAGCTTCGGGGTCGTGAGGAGGCCCGGGATCTGGAAGTCCTGGGCGGTGCCGGTGATCCGGTCGAACTTGGCGTAGCGCGCCTGGATGCCGAAGCGGTGCTGCGGGCTGTCCAGGGGGTTGGTGACGTACGCGCCGGAGGCGTCCTTGACGGTCTTCACGTCGGCGCCGTTGACGTTGAGGTCGACGATGCCGTCCATGTCGAGGACTCCGGTGGCGCTGCGCAGGTCGAGGACGGTGTTCTTCGTCCTGATCTCCCAGGAGCCCGGGTCGTCGTCGCCGAGGGTGAGCAGCAGGGTGTACGCGGCTCCCGCGATCTGCTGCTTCCGGCTCAGGCAGAGGCCGTTGATGACGCCGTCCGCGAAGCCCATGCGGAGCACGCGTTCGCTGCCGGTGGAGCCGTCGGGGCGTACGACGGTCTGGTCGACGACGGCGGCGCCGTACTGCGTCCCGTACAGGCTGCTGGTGGTGAAGTCGACGGGCCGGTCCTGGATGCGGAGGCCGACGGCCAGCGCTCCGGTCGCCATGGCGGAGCCGAGGCCGCCGGCGGCGAGGAGCGCGGGCAGGGCGACGGCGAGGGACCGGCGCCAGTGGGTGCGTCCTTCCTCTCGGGTCCTCATGGCGTGGTCACCGTGATGGTCCCGGGGAGGTGGACGGGGTTGTCGGTGGAGTCGAGTGCCGCGTGGTCGTCCACCGTCCGGATCGCGTAGATGTCGCCGGTGAAGTCCTCGGCTCCGGCGGTGAGCGGGATGAGGGAGCCGAAGAAGTCGAGCAGCCCCTGCACTCCGCAGATCTTGACGAGGACGCGGACGCAGACGTTGGTGATGTTCCCCCACATCGTCGTCGTCTCGGCCTTGCCCGCGCTGTCGTAGCCGCCGAGCGAGCCCTCCCCGGGGACGTCGATGGTGACGGTGTGTCCGGCGGCGCGCTGGACCACGTTCATGTGCGAGCGGATCTTGAGCTTGGTGAAGGTGTACCGGGTGGTGGTGCGCGTCGAGCCGTCGGAGAGCCGGATGGTGACGTTCTTGTCGACCGTCATCGAGACGGCGACCATGCTGCCGATGGTGACGTGCAGCGGGTCCGGGGAGGGCAGGAAGGACATGCCGAGCGGCTCGACCACGGCGCTCTCGCCCGAGGCGCTGCTCGGCTGCCCGGACCAGACGGCGGTGACGACCGCGAGGAGCAGGGCCGCCGCCACGGCGAGGGCCCTGTGGCGCGCCCCGCGTCCCCGGGCCGTCATCCTTCCACCGCCCGGCGGCGGGGACGCTTGGCTCCCCAGCCGACCGTCATGGAGCCGCCGAGCACGCCGAGGGCCATGCCGAGCAGGAAGCCGCCCAGGTTGGAGACGACGAGCGAGACGACGGCGAGGACCGCGCCGATGAGCCCGAAGGTGTACCGCTGGGCGGGCAGCGCCAGCGGGATCAGCCCGCACAGGATCATGCCGCCGCCGACGAGGTAGCCGGCCACTCCCCCGAAGCCGGTGCTGACGATCAACTGCAGGGAGCTGAGGGAGAACTTGAGGACGGTCCAGCCGCCGGCGACCAGCCACACCCCGCCCCAGAACGGCCGGGTGCGGCGGAACGCGCGGAACCAGGCGTACGCGGACTTCGCCCGGCTCGGGCCGAACCGGCCGGACGCGGACTTCGCCCGGCTCAGCATGCGGTCGCCGTTCCCGCGACGACCCTGATCTTCAGGTCGGGCAGGACGAGCGCCCCGGCCATCTCGGCGTCGTACGCGCTGGCGTTCAGTCCGTGCAGCGCGATGGAGCTGCCTCCCTCGCCGCCGGCCGAGCCGAGTCCGAAGCCGCCGGGAAGGGCGCCGGTGAGCGGCTTGCCGGCGACGGTGACCTGGTCGGCGGACTGGCCGAGGACCGCGTTCTGGAGGGTGGTGGGCCCGTATGCCTGGAGTTCGGTGGCCTGGATGTAGAGGTTCGAGGCGTCGATGTCGGTGGTGAAGGCGGCGGGCGGGGTCGCCGTCACCTTCTGGCCGCCCGTCAGGAGCAGGGAGTACGGGACTCCGGCGATCGTCTGGTGGACGATGCCGCACAGTCCGGCGAGCCCGGCGCTGGCGAAGCCGACGCGCGCCATCGCGGTGTTGGTGCTCGTGGTGCCGTCGGGGTGTCCGACGGCGGGGGTGTTGACGATGGCGCCGAAGCCGCTGCCCTCGACCCCGTTGGAGGTCAGGGTGAAGGGCTGTCCGGTGACGCTGAAGTTGGCGGCGAGCGCGCCCTGCGCGAGGGCGGTGCCGAGGACGCCGATGGCGAGGGCCGAGGGGACGAACGCGAAGGCGCCGCGCCCCCAGCGGGTGCCGCGGCGGGTGCCGTCGGCGGCCTGGGCGAGCATCCGGGCGTTCCAGTCGGCGGCGGCGCCGCGGGCCCCGGAGAGGAGGTGGTTCATGCGGATCCGCTCCCCAGGGACACGGGCCTTTCGGCGGAGGGGGTGGTACGGCGCGGGCGGCGCCGCGCGGCGGGCTTCTCCGGCAGCCAGGCGAAGGCCATGGAGCCGCCGAGGACCGAGAGGGCCATGCCGACGAAGAGGCCGCCGAGGTTGGAGAGCGGGAACGAGGCGACGCCCGCGATCACCGCGATGACACCGGCCGTGTGGCGCTGTCCGGGGAGCAGCAGGATGAGCAGGGCCATCGCCATCAGGAGGACGCCGCCGGCCATGCCCGCGATGCCCCCGACGCCGACCTGGAGGATCTTGCCGAGCGGCGCCATCGGCAGGAAGAAGATGACGAAGCCGCCGAGTCCGGTCCAGAGGGCCGCCCAGAACGGCCGGGTGCGGCGCCAGCGGCGGAAGGCGACACGCGCGCGGCGCGGCCCGCCGGGGGTGGACGTCTCGGGCGGCTCGGGTGGCGGATCGGTGGTCATGGAGGCCTCGCAGCGGTGGGTCGGGGTGGGAGGGCCGGGGCCCCGCGCCGTACGGAGGACGCGGAGCCCCGGTGGTGCGTGCGGTCAGGCTCCGCAGGTCTTGTCGCCGTGGGCGATCCCGATGGCGAGGTCCGGCAGGGTGATCGCGCCGGCGATGGTGGCGCCGTTGGCGTCGGCGTTGAGGTTCTTGATGTCGGTCCGGCCGCCGGTGGCGTCGAGGCCGAACTGGCCCGGGGTGCCGTCGTTGATGCCGGTGCCCTTGATCCCGGCGCCGTCGGCGGCCGCGCCGATGACGTTCGGGGTGGTGTCGCTCGCGTTGAGCGTGGCCGTGGCCGCCTTGAGCGCCTGCGCGTCGAGCACGAGCTTGTTCGCCTGGAGCCCGGCGCCGGCGACGAGTTGGTCGCTGGTGAGCGGGGTCGCGGCGGCGGGCGAGGAGATGTTGAGCGACCAGGTGCCGAGGCTGCCGATCACCGGGAGGTTGACCGACTGGACGGCGTGGACGCAGATGCCGTCCAGGCCCGCCTTGGCGATGCCGACCTCGGCGGCGCCCTTGGCCCCGCCGGCGTCGATGGTGTGCATGACCGCGCCGATGCCCTGGGGCGCGGCGACCGTCTTGGAGCTGAGGGTGAAGGGGACGCTGGTGAGCGAGAGGTTCGCGGCGAGCGCGCCCTGCACCATGGCCGTCGCCATGGCGGCGACGGCGGCCGTCGCGGGCACGGCGAGGAACGCCGATCTGCGCCAGCGGGTGACGCCTCTGGTCTCGTGCTGCATGTGATCTCCAACCGTCGTGCCGCACTGGCCGAATGACAATTCGCGGCTATCTGTTCGAGAATTGGACACTTCCATGAGAAGTGTCAACACTTCTGACAATCCTGGGGACTTTTCCGCCTGGTCTAGGCTTGGCCGATGCCACGGTTCAGGGAGACGGTCCGGACACTGCTGCGCGAACGCCTGCTGGACGCCGCGTACGAGGCGGTCGCGGACCGCGGCTTCGACAAGCTGCGCATGGCGCACCTGGCGAGCGCCGTCGGCGTCAGCCGGCAGACGCTGTACGCGGAGTTCCCCTCCAAGGAGGCGGTCGGCGAGGCCCTGTTCCAGCGCGAGCTGGAGCGCTGCCTCGTCGGCATCCAGCAGGGCCTGGACGCGCACCGGGACGACCTGCGCGCGGCCGTCGAGGCCTCCGTCGGCTTCACGCTCACGCTGGCCGGCCGGAACCCGCTGATCAAGGCCATGCTGACCAGCACCGGCGAGGACGGGCTCCTGTCGTACCTCACGACACGGTCGGCGGCGGCCTTCGACACGGCGACGGCGATGGCCGACGCGTACGTCACGGAGGCCTGGCCCACCGTCGACCCGGTGGCGCGCGAACTGGCCGTGGACGCGGCGGTACGGCTGACCGCCAGTCACATCGTCCAGGCCGGCCCCTCGCCGGAGGAGTCGGCCCGCCGCATCGCGGACACCGTGCTCCGGATCGCCCTGAGCACGGGCCGGGAGCGGATCCCCCGGTAGGACTCAGGGACTCGGCCCCCGGTACTCCTCGAGGACGGGCCGGTTGCCGATGTCCGGCGACGCGGAGACGGGGAAGGCCCGCACCCCGACCCGGCCCTCGATCCGGTCCAGCGCGCCCCAGCCGTATGCCCGCGAGTCGTCCGACAGGTCGGGGTTGTCGCCCAGGTAGAAGAACGCGCCCTCGGGCACGGTCCGCAGCCCGGGCCGCGCCGACCGGGTGCCGTCGGGTCCGCAGCAGGCGTTCGTACGGCGGGCCTGCGACGCCCACGAGGGTGCCACCACCCGGCGCACCGGACCCCGCCCGCCCTCCTGGAGGAGGACCTGGAAGGGCTCGTCCGGCGTGGAGGCGATCGCCACCCGGTCGCCGGGCAGGGCGATCACCCGCTTCACCAGGAGGGCGTCCTTCCCGGTGGCCCGCAGCAGCACCACGTCGAACCGGTGCGCCTCGCCCGCCGAGCCCGGGGCGACGAGGATCCGGTCCCCCGGCCGGAGGGTCGGGCTCATGCTGGTGCCGTCGACCCGGATGCCGAGGGCCGTGACGGCGACCCCGGCGAGGAGGCAGAGCAGGACGCCGGTCCCGAGGACGGCGCCGGCCGCCCGGCGCGGGTTCATCGGTGTCGGGAGGGGGCCGACGGCCAGGGGCCGCCGGACCGGTCGATTTCGGTCATGGCGGGAAGGTAGGTCCAGCGGCGGGCAGCGGCCGTGACCGTACCGCTCAGGGTTGTTGACCGCGCGTCTGATAAGAGCGGGGCGTCTCGCCGGTCCAGCGCCGGAACGCCCGGTGGAAGGCGCTGGGTTCGGAGAAGCCCAGCTGCCGCGAGAGCCGCTCGATCGACACCCGCCCGCCGGTCAGCTCGGCGATGGCGTGGTCGCGCCTCACCTGGTCGCGGAGCCGCTGGTACGTCGTCCCCTCGGCGGCCAGTTGGCGCCGCAGGGTCTGCGGGCTGACGGACAGCCGGTCGGCGAGCTGCTCGGGCGTCGGCACCGGCCCGGCGGGCAGCGCCCGGCCGATCAGGTGCCGCACCCGGCCGGTCACCGTACTGTCGTGGTCACCGCAGACCAGCACGTCGACCGGGGCGCGGCGGAGGAAGGCCCTGAGCGCCGCCGCGTCCCGCAGCACGGGTTCGTCGAGGTCCGCCCGGTCGAAGACGGCCGCCGTCCGTCCCGCGCCGAAGACGCAGGGCGCGCCGAAGAGCAGGGCGTACTCGCGGGCGTGCCGGGGTTCGGGGTGGACGAACTCGACCCGTCTCAGGCCGATCCGGCGCCGGACGAGCCAGCCTGCGAAACGGTGCGCGACCAGGACGGTCGACTCGGCGCCGAAGTGGAGGGGGTCGTCGTATCCGGAGACGTCGAACTCCATCCGCGCCTCGTCGGGTCCGCCGGTTTCGCCGGTACCGGGTTCGACGAGCCGGAAGCGCGGGCCGGCCGGGAAGAGGGAGTAGAAGGTCTGCGCGCGCCGGAGCGCCCCGCGCAGGTCCCGGCTGCCGTGGACCACGACGTGGGCCATCATCGCGAAGGTCCCGACCTTGCTGGGCGCGCCGCCGAAGCCGATCAGCTCGTCGTCGAGCGTGGCCCACAGGGTCCTGACGAGCTGTCCGAACTGCTCCGCCGGGATCCTGGCCCGCGATTCCCCCAGGAGCGCGGAGGGCAGTCCGGCGCGGGCGAGGAGCGGCCCCGGGGCCACCCCGCGCCGCTCGGCCCCGAGCAGCACGGCCCGTACGTGATGAGCACTGACCGACGAGTTCACCGAAGCTAGACACTTTCATCAAAGGTTGTCCAGGTTCCGACACTCTACTCAGAACTGTAAGGCGCCCGAAGTACGCATCCCGTGAACGGGACACAGCTCACAGCCGTACCGTCGGTGCAGCACACCGAAGGAAGAGGGGCAGTACATGAGCGGAGTGGCACGCCGGACAGTGGTCGCGGCGGCGGGCAGCGCGGGCCTGGCGGCGGCGCTCGCCGCCTGCGGGGGCGGCGCGGACGACAAGAACACGCCGGGGGGCACGCCCCTCGCGCGGACCGGGGACATCCCGGTGGGCGGCGGGAAGATCCTCGCCGACAAGGGTCTGGTGATCACCCAGCCGAAGGCCGGCGAGTTCAGGGCCTTCTCCTCGAAGTGCACCCACCAGGGCTGCGCCGTGAGCAGCGTCAAGGACGGCGTCATCGTCTGCCCGTGCCACCAGAGCCACTTCGACATCTCGGACGGCAGCGTGAAGTCCGGCCCGGCGCCCTCGCCGCTGCCGCCGGAGCCGATCCAGGTGGTGGGCGAGGAGATCAGCCCCGCCTGACGGCACCGCCGTCGGCCGCGGGAGCCTTCCAGCACCCCAGCACCTCGTCGGTCGTGGTGATCGTGGCGACGAGGGCGAGGGTGTGACGGATCATCGCGGGGGTGTAGTCGGCCGGCACCCCCGCGATGGCGTCCCCGGGCACGACGACCGTGTAGCCGAGGTTCACGGCGTCGAAGACGGCGTTGGGCACGGCCACGTTGGCGGAGACGCCGGTGACGACCAGCGTCCGGCAGCCGAGGTTGCGGAGCAGCGCGTCGACGTCGGTGCCGGCGAGCGGCGAGAGCCCGTGCAGGCGCCGGACCACCAGGTCCTCGTCGGCGACCTCGATCGGTTCGGCGATCCGGACGGCCCCGCTGCCGCTGTGCTGCTGCACGGGCAGCCGGGCGGCGGCCCTGAACAGCCGGGCGTTGGTGCTGGCGCCCCGGCCGTCGGGGCGCCGCTCGGCGACGGCGTGGACGACCTGGACGTCCGCCGCGTGCGCGGCGGCGACGAGTCGGGCGACGTTCCGCAGGGCGCCCGACGCGCGGGCGGCGGCGGCCAGTTCGGGCAGGGCGCTGTCGGGGCCGACGACGCCCCGCTGACATTCGACGGTGAGCAGGACGACTCCGCCGTCCGGGCGGATCCGCTCCCCGAGCCGTTCTCCCGTGCTCCGTCCCATGGCTCTCCCGCCCTCCCCTTGCACGCGCGCGACCGACCCCCCATGCTTTCTGACGTCTCATCAGAAATCCAGAAGGGTGCGGACGATGACCGTCGCGCAGCGCCGTGGACGCCGGATCATGATGACCCCGGCCGAGCTCGACTCCTTCCTCGCCGAACAGCGCACCTGCCGGGTCGCGACCGTCTCCGCCGACGGCCGCCCGCACGTCAGCGCGCTCTGGTTCGTCTGGGACGGCTCCTCGCTGTGGCTGTACTCGATCACCCGCAGCCGGCGCTGGGCGGAGCTGCGCGCCGATCCGAGGATCGCGGTCGTGGTGGACGACGGCGAGGAGTACGGGGAGCTGCGCGGCGTCGAGCTGTCCGGCACCGCCGTCTTCGTCGGCGAGGCGCCGCGCACCGGCGAGCCCTGCCCCGAACTCGACGTGCCCGAGCAGCTCTTCGCCGCCAAGAACTTCGGCCTGGACTCCATGCCGCACGACGGCCGGCACGCCTGGCTCCGGCTGACCCCGGACGCCGTCGCCTCCTGGGACTTCCGCAAGCTCGCGAACCCCTGAGGGCGGGCGGGGCCGGTCGCGCCGGCCTCCGCTCACTCCGCGAGCCACCGGCGGACGCGACCGCCGGCCCCCGGCTCAGCTCGCCAGCGGTTCCGCCGCCGCCCGCAGCGCCGCGACGACCGCCCGCACGGAGGGACGGCGGCCGGCGTCGGCGCGCCAGGTGGCGTAGATGTGGCGCCGCACCTTCTGCCGCACGGGGACGAAGGCGACCCCGTCCGGCACCGGACGCCCGAGCCGGGGAGTGATGCACACCCCGAGCCCGGCCGCGACCAGGGCCAGCTGGGTGTGGTGCTCCCCCGCGAGGTGCCCGATGCGCGGCTCGATGCCCTGCGAGCGCAGCGTGAACATCAGCCAGTCGTGGCAGAACTCGCCCTCGGGCCAGGACACCCACTCCTCGTCGGCGAAGTCCTCCAGGTCCACCGCCTCCCGTCCGGCCAGCGGGTGGCCGGCGGGCAGGGCCACGTCGGCGGAGTCGTCGAGGAGGTGGGCGCGCTCCAGGCCGCCGGGGACGGGCGCCCGCTTGTTGCTCCAGTCCAGGACGATCGCCAGGTCGGCGTCACCCCGCAGGACCGCCCGCACCCCCGGCTCCGGCTCCAGCTCCGTCGTGCGGACGCGGAGCTCGGGGTGGCCCGCGCGCAGGGCGGCGAGGGCGGCCGGGAACAGTCCGCGCGCCGCCGTCGGGAAGGCCGCGAGCCGCACCTCGCCCACCACCCTCCCCCGCTGGGCCTCGATGTCGGCCTGCGCCATCTGGACCTGGGACAGGATCCGGGCGGCGTGCTCGGCGAGCAGCAGTCCGGCGTCGGTGAGCCGCACGCCCCGGCCGTTCTTGGCGAGCAACTGCTGCCCGACCTCGCGCTCCAGCTTGGACAGCTGCTGGGAGACGGCCGAGGTGGTGACGTGCAGGCCGTCGGCCGCGCCGCTGACCGAGCCGTGCCGGGCGACGGCGTCGAGGGTGCGGAGGCGCTCCAGGTTCAACATGTAAGCGATACTAAGGGGAGGGGTCGAGGAATTCTCGCTTGTTCTAAGACGTCGTTCCGGTCACCCTGAGCGCATGAGCCCCGCAGCCCCGCCCTCCCCGTCCCCCGCGCCCGCTTCCGCCCCCGCCCCGCGTCTGCTCGACTGGCGCGTCCGCTTCGGGGCCCTGGCCCTCATCTGGGGCTTCAGCTTCCTCTTCATCAAGGTCGGCACGGAGGGTTTCGCGCCCTTCCAGGTCACCTTCGGACGGCTCCTGTTCGGTACGGCGGTGCTCGCCGCCGCGATCGCCGTCAAGCGCGACCGGCTGCCGCGCGGCGCCCGCGTCTGGGGCCACCTGGCGGTCGCGGCCTTCCTCCTCAACGCGCTGCCGTTCTCCCTCTTCGCGTACGCGGAGCTGACGATCCCCTCGACCCTGGCGGGCATCTGCAACGCGACGACGCCGCTCTGGGGCATGGTGCTCTCGCTGGTGGCGCTCTCCGAGGACCGCCCGACCCGGGTCCGCGCGGCCGGTCTGGGCATCGGCTTCGTCGGCGTGCTCACCGTGCTCGGCGCCTGGCAGGGCTTCTCCGGCCTCGACGTGACCGGCACGGCCCTGGCCCTGCTCGCCTCCTTCAGCTACGCGGTCGGCTGGATCTACGTCCGCAGGACCCTGAGCGGCACGGGCGCCTCGAACCTCTCGCTGGCCGGCTCCCAGGTGGGCCTCGCGACCCTGCAGCTGGCGGTGGTCACCCCCCTGTTCACCTCGGTCCCGGAGTCCGTGGAACTCATGCCGCTCCTCTCCGTGATCGCACTCGGCGCGCTCGGGACGGGGTACGCGATGCTGCTGCAGTACGGCGTCGTCGCGGAGGTCGGCCCGACGACGGCCTCGATGGTCACGTACTTCATCCCGGTGATCGCCACGGCGGCGGGCGTCGCCCTCCTGGACGAGCACCTCACCTGGAACACCCCGGTGGGCGCCCTGGTGGTCCTGGCCGGCGCGGCCCTCACCCAGACCCGCGCCTCCCGCCGCACCGCGCCGCCGGCGACGGCCCCGCAGCCGGCCGCCGTGCCCGCCGAGACGCCTCCCAGGGCGGCGAGCCGCGCCTGAGACCCGCCTTCCAGACCCGGCCCTGGGGCGTCGCCCGGACGGCGGGGCGCGCGGGCGGCGGCCGGGCGCCTCTCCCTCTCCCGTGTCACTCTCCGTTACGCACGGGGCCGCAAGATCGTTGACCGGGCATGAACCTCACCACCACCCGAACCCTCCTCGCCGCCCTCGCCGTGACCGGCGCCCTCCTCGGCTCGACCGGCGCGGCCCACGCCGCGGGCGCCCTCTCCGCCCCCGCGTCCGCGGTCACCGCCGTCGCCCCGATGGACGGGCCGGAGCCGGTCGAGCTCGACGAGCTGGGCCTCCCCGACCTCCTGGAGGACTGACCGCGCACGGCAGCGGGGCACAGGAACGGCCGGACACCACGAGGGCGGTGTCCGGCCGTTCCGTTCGTCCCCAGGCGTCAGCCGGCGTCCCGGCGCCCACCGCCGAACAGGACCTCAAGGGCGTCGACGGCACTGCCGTCGTGGTCACTGCCCGCCGTGCCGCCGCTGCCGTACTGCACGTTGGCCGCCCGGTCGACCTCCACGACGGAGTCCGCGTGGGAGTTGTCGATGACGGTGACCAGGCTGCCGCCGGCCGCGGCCGGAGCGGCGCCCGCCGCCAGCAGGGCGACGGCCAGACCGAGCGCCTTCAGCGGGGTCCTGAGCTGGCCGCCGGCCGCCGCCCTCGGCGCGGGCCCGAGCGTCCCCTCCCCCCGCTGTCCGGGGATCAGGGGGCTCACGCGCCGACCCGCTCGGGCACCGCGTGGTGGCGGGTGATGTTCCGCTCCAGGAGGCGGGTCGAGGCGGCGACGCCGACGCCGGACTCGGGGTCGAAGGACGGCAGCCGGCCGTCGTCCCGCTTCAGCTCGGAGAGCGCCGAGTCCATCGCCTCGTGCGCCGCGAAGAGGCAGGGCGTGCTGTAGATCGCCACGTCCACACCGAGATCGGAGAGCTCGGTGAGCGAGAGCCGCGGGGACTTGCCCCCGGCGATCTGGTTGAAGAGCAGCGGCTTGCCGTCGACCACCTCGCGGATCCGGTGGATCCACTCGACGCTCCGCACACCGTCCACGAGCACCACGTCGGCGTCGGTGGCGGCCAGGCACTTGGCCCGCTGGAGGATGTCCGCCTCGTCGGTGGCGTCGGTGCGGGCCACCACGACCATGTCCCGGCGGGTGGCCAGCACCATCTCCAGCTTGGCCAGGTACTCGTCGAGCGGCAGCACCTGCTTGCCGTCCGCGTGGCCGCACCGGCGGGGCCGCTTCTGGTCCTCCAGGATCACGCCCGAGGCCCCGATGCGCTCCAGGCCCTCCACCACGTGACAGGCCACCTCGGGGTCGACGTAGCCGTCGTCGATGTCCACGAGCAGGTGGTGGCGGGGGAACGCGCCGCGCAGCCGCTGCACGAACGCCACCATGTCCGGCCAGGCGATGAAGCCGATGTCCGGCAGCCCGTAGTACGAGGCGGCGAAGCCGAACCCGGAGACGAACATCCCGTCGTAGTGGTCGGCGGCGACGGAGGCCGAGTACATGTCGTACACGCCGATCAGCGGGGTCGTGCCCGGCGCCGCGACGGCCTCGCGCAACTTGTTTCCGTACGTCAAGGTCTGACTCCTGGTCATCTCGGGGAAACACGGAAAAGGTGCAGAACCGCCGCAACACGACGGAGCTTTACCAAAACCTGATGATTTCCTGAGAGGGGGCTGAACTTCCGCGGACGAGCGCTTTACTCACTCTCCAGGGCTAGCGCATTCACCGGAGAAACGTCACTTGCGCGAGGAACGGCCGTGCGCCGCACGCCGGATGGGCCCGAGACGCGTCCGTCACCGGCAAGACGCCCCCGGGCCCGGCCCCGCTACCCGTAGCTCCGCGCCGGCGCCGGCCCCACCGCCCCCGCCACCGCGTCCGCCAGCGCCTCGACCTCCGTGACCGCGAGCCCGGAGACGGTGAGCCGGACGGCCGGCCCCGCGTCCATCCGGAAGCGCGCGCCCGGCGCGACGGCCCACCCCGCGGCGAGGAGCCGGGCGACCGCTCCGGTCTCGTCGGAGACCGGCACCCAGACGTTCATGCCGCCCCGTCCGTGCGCCTCGACGCCGCGCCGCGCGAGGGCCCGCACGAGCCCGTCGCGCCGCTTCCCGTACGCGCGCGCGACGACGGCCGGATCCACCGCGCCCGTGGCCCAGAGATGAGCGACGGTCCACTGGAGGAGCTTGCTGACCCAGCCGGGGCCGAGGCGCTGCCGCCCGAGCACCCGGTCGACGGTCTCGGCGTCGCCGGTGAAGGCGGCGATCCGCAGGTCGGGCCCGTACGCCTTGGCGACCGAGCGGACGAGCACCCAGTGGTCGGTGACGCCGGCCAGCGGGTGGAGGGGCTGCGCGACGATGCCGTGCCCGTGGTCGTCCTCGACGAGGAGCACGCCGGGGTGCGCGCCGAGGACCCGCCGCAGCTCCCGGGCGCGCTCCTCGGTGACGCAGGCGCCGGTGGGGTTCTGCGCACGGTCGGTGACGATCACGGCCCGCGCCCCGTCCTGACGGATCGCGCGTTCGACGGCCTCCGGGAGGGGTCCGTCGTCGTCCACGGCGACCGGCACCGGACGCAGTCCGAGCGCGGGCACGAGGTCGAGGAGGCTGCCCCAGCCCGGGTCCTCGACGGCGACGGCGTCGCCGGGCCTGAGACGGGTGGCGAGCACCCGCTCGATGGCGTCGAGGGAGCCCGAGGCGACGCCGACGGGCCCGGCGGACACGCCGTCCGCGTCGAAGGCGGCGCGCGCCAGGCGCCCGAACTCCTCGTCGACGGGGGCCTCTCCGTACAGGCCGGGCCGCTCGGCGTACCGCCGGGCGACCGCCGCGAAGGCCTCGCCGAGGGGTGGGAGCAGGGCGGGGTCGGGACTGCCGTTGCTGACGTCCCGGACCCCGGCGGGCGCGTCCACGCGGAGGGAGCCGCGCGCGGTCGTGGCGGGGCGCGGCCGCACCCGACTGCCGCGCCGGCCGTCCGTCTCGATGACCCCGCGCTCGCGCAGGGTGCGGTAGGCGGCGGCGACGGTGTTGGGGTTCACGCCGAGGGTGGCCGCCAATTCCCGCATGGGCGGCAGCAGTTGGCCGGGTTGGAGCGCGCCCGCGCCCACTCCCCGCTCGACGCTGGCGGCGATGTCCGATGCGCGACGTCCTTCGATCCGATACTCTCCTAGCACAAACATGATTATGCACTAGTGCAATGGAGACGGCAATGAGCACCACCACGGAGACGTACGAGGCGGAGACGTACGAGGCGACCGACCGGACCGTGCCCACCCGCTCCCGTGACCGCGCCTCGTACGACAAGGACCTCGTCCACTCGATACTCGACGAGGCCTACGTCTGCCATCTCGGCTTCGTCCGCGACGGCGCGCCGGTCGTCCTCCCGACGCTCTTCGGCCGGGTCGGCGAGCGCCTCTACGTCCACGGCTCCACCGGCTCGCGGCCGCTGCGCGCGGCCGGCGACGGCGTGACCGCCCCCGGCCTGCCCGTCTGCCTGACCGTGACGCACGTCGACGGCCTGGTGCTCGCCCGCTCCGCGTTCCACCACTCGCTCAACTACCGGTCGGTCGTCGTCCACGGAACCGCCCGTCAGGTCACGGACCCCGAGGAGCTGCGGACCGCCCTCGACGCCCTCGTCGACCACGTCGTCCCCGGCCGCTCCGCCGACTCGCGCCCCGGGAACGCCAAGGAGCTCGCCGCGACCGCCGTGATCCGGCTCGACCTGGACGAGGTCTCGGCGAAGGTCCGCACCGGCGGGCCCAACGACGACCCCGAGGACCTCGGCCTCCCGTACTGGTCCGGCGTCGTCCCCGTACGGGGCGGCTACGGCACGCCCGTCCCGGCCGACGACCTCGACCCGTCCGTCGCCCTGCCCGGCTACCTCGCCTCGCTCTGACCCGGAGAGGACGGACCGACCATGCTGATCCACCCCTGGGACGCCGCCCACGACGAGGGCGAGTGGCGCGACTGGCTCTCCCGGCACGACTTCGGCCAGCTCGCCGTCAACGGCCTGGACGGCGAGCCGCCGTGGGTGCAGCCCGTGCACTTCCGGTACGACGCCGAGCCCGGCCCGTACGGCCGGGCTCTGACCCATCTGGCCCGGCCCAACCCGCTCTGGCGCGCCCTGGAGGCGAACCCGACGGTGCTCCTGAGCGTGGTCGACGACTACGTCTACGTACCGGGGCACTGGACGGCCCCCGAAGGCGCCCCGTCCGAGCACGGCACCCCGACCTCGTACTACGCGGCCGTCCAACTGCGCTGCACCGCGCGCGTGGTCGACGACCCGGCGGAGAAGGCGGCGCTCCTCAACCGCCAGGTCGCCCACTTCCAGCCGGAGGGCGGCACGGCGACCGTCGCGCCGGGCGAGGCCCCGTTCGGCCGGATGCTGTCGGGGATCCGGGTGCTGAGCCTGGAGGTGACCGACGTACGGGCGAAGTTCAAGTACGCGGGGAACAAGCCGCAGGAGATCCAGGACCGCGTCTCGCAGCGGCTCGCCGAGCGGGCCGGCCCCGGCGACCTGAACGCCCGCGCCCACCAGCTGCGCCGCCGCACGAACGGATGACCGCGCCGGGGCGGAGCCACAACGGCCCCGCCCCGGCAACCGCACGGGGGCGGGGCGGGGCCGTACATACCCCGCCCCGGTGGCGGTCCCCTACGCCGCCACGGGCTCCCGCCTGCGCGCCTCCGCCGCCGTCCCCGCCTCCGCGAGGGCGAGGCCCGTCACGGCGGCGAGCAGCAGCAGGGTGCCGAGCACGATCGCGGCGGTGAGGCGCTCGCCGAGCAGCGAGACCGCGATCAGGGCGGCACTCACCGGCTCCAGAAGCATGATCACGGAGACGGTGGCGGCCCGGACGACGGCCGCCCCGGCGAAGTACAGCGCGTAGGCGAGCGCGGTCGGCACCGCCGCCACGTACACGAGCAGCAGCACCACGCTCACCGGCGCGTCGGTGTGCGGGACGAGCCCCTCCGCGAGCGCGGCGGGCAGCAGCCCGACCGCCCCGATCGCGAAGGCCCAGGTGGTCGTCGCCAGGGCGTCCGCACCGCCGCCGTCACGGCCGAGCCACCGGGTGAGCAGGGTGATCGCCGCGTATCCGGCCGCCGAGACCACCGCGAGGACGACGCCGAGCGGCCGCACCTCTGCGGCTCCGCCGCCCAGGACGAGGACGAAAAGCCCGGCGAGCGCTCCGGCGACGGCGGCGATCCCGCCGCGGCCGAGGCGCTCCCCCATGGTGAGCCGGGCGCCGATCGCGATGAGGACGGGGCCCGCGCCCAGGGTGACGACGGTGCCGACCGCGAGGCCGGTCGCCTCGACGGCGGCGAAGTAGGCGCTCTGGAAGACGGTGAGACCGATGCCAGTGCCGAGGATGCGGGCCGTCCGCCGGCCGCGCGGTTCGGCGTCCGTACGGACGGCGGAGCGCCGGGGCCGCAGCGCCAGCGCGCCCAGGAGCAGGGCGAGCCCGCCGACGCAGCGCCAGAAGGAGAGGGCCAGCGGGCCCATGTCGCTGACGCGGAAGATCAGCGAGGCGGCGGCGCCGGCCGTGCCCCAGGCGATGCCGGCGACGATCAGATAGAGGAGGCTCCGCCCGACGGACAGGGCGGATCCCGAAGAGTTCGACACGTGGGTTCTCCGTGGAAGACAGGAGGGGAGGGTGGTCGCTGGGCTCCGCGCGCGGGCAGCGACGAACCGCCCGGCGGCGAGGAGTCGCCCGCCCGGGCCCGGTCTTCGTCGAGGAGGGTCTCCGCGCGCGCTAGGCGACGGGAGGCGGAAGCACGGTCGAATGCATGGTCGGCACCTTACGGGGCGGTTCGCCCGGCCGACAACCGAGTGTCCCGTCCGGCCCCCGCCGCGTCGGAATCGGAACCGTTCCCAGGCCCGGACCCGGCGACCGGCTCCGGCGCCGACGCCTTCGGCGTCGAGGACTGGGCGATGAAGGCCCCGATCAGGACCACCACGCCGCCGGCGATCTGCGGCGCGTCCAGGTGCTCGCCGAGCAGGATCCAGGCGAGGACGGTCGCGATGACCGCCTCCAGACAGGCCACGACGCCCGCCACCTGCGGAGAGAGCCTGCGCACCGAGATGACGCCGGTGACGTACGCGAGGACGGTGGCGATCAGCACGATCCAGCCGAGCAGCAGCCACGCGGGCACGCTCGTCCCGTCCATGTCGGCCCGCCCGGCGAGGACGCTCCAGTCCATGCCCCAGGGCCGGGCCACGACCGTGAGGACGAGCGCGCCGATGAGCAGTCCGTACGCGATGACACCGACCGGGTCGGCCCGCTCGGCCTGTTCGGCCTCGTCGGCGCCCTGGTCGGAGAGGACGAAGTACCCGACCTGGCAGCAGGCGGCGGCGAGGGCCAGGAGCAGTCCGACGAGGTCGAAGCTCAGCCCGGACCAGACCTGCACGACGCACGCGAGGCCGCCGGCGGCGAGGACGACGCCGAGGGCGGCGGCGCGGGTGACGGGCCGGCGCTGGACGAAGCGGACCCAGCCGAGGACGAGGGCGGGGGCGAGGTACTCGATGAGCAGGGCGACGCCGACGGGGATGCGGGATATCGAGGCGAAGTAGAAGGCCTGGACCCCGGCGACGGCGAGCAGGCCGAAGCCCACGAGGAGGGCGGGTTTGCGGCGCAGGAGGTCCCGGTAGCGCCAGGCCACGGGCAGCATGACGAGCGCGGCGCCGGCGACCCGGAGCCACACGACGTGGAGCGGGTCGAGTCCCGCCTCGATGAGCGGCTTGGCCGCCACTCCTGAACCACCGAATGCGAAGGCCGAGGCCAGGGCGAGTCCCAGGCCGGCGCTTCTCCCCTGAGACGCGTGCATCGGGCCATCATGACAGGACGCCGTCAGGGGCGTAACCCCCGTTACACCTGTTGAGACGGCTCCTCTTCCAGGGCGGCGATTCGGGCGGTCAGCGCGGCCGGATCGACCCCCGCGCGGCGCAGCACCTCCACGGCGCGGCTCTCGGGATCGGCGGCGACGGCCACGAGCAGATCGACACCGCGGGCCTGCGGCTCGCCGCGCTCGGCGGCCCGCAGGAAGGCTCTTTCCAGGGCGGCGGCCGCGGCCGGGGACCACGGGGAGGGGCGGGCGCCCGGGGATTCCGCCCCGCGCGCGGCGGGCAGCAGGCGCCGGGCCGCCGACCCCTCCTCCGTCCGCTGCCAGCGCAGGCCGTAGCCGATGGAGCGCTGGACGAGATAGCCGAGGACGCGGGCGAGCTGATGGCCGCCCTCGAAGGCGGCGCCGACCTCGGGGTCGGACTCGACGAGCGAGTGCAGGAGGTGGGCGGTGTCGATCTGACGGTCGCCGTCCCGGAGCGCCCTGCGCCGCGCGCCCGACACGACCGTGGCGAGCGGGGGCGTCAGGAAGGGCGCGACCGCCGCGAGCGAGGGCGACGGGAAGGGTGCGAGCTCCGCGCGCGGGGCGACGGACGGCGGGAGCGGCTGGGGGCGCGGGACGGGATGGTGCACCCTCCCACCTCATCAGGCCGCAGCAGCCGGAGCATCACCGGGGAGAAGCATGTCCGCATCCCACCGGAGTTGGGCACGGGCGCGCGGTTCCTCCTCCTTACGGATGAGATCGCGCGCGTCGCCCCCGAGAGGCGCGCGCCGCCTTGCTTCGCGCCCCCCACGCAACCACGGACCCCCTTCCGCGCGTCCTCCGGTCGTGTTCTGGATGGTGGGCCTGCTCGCGCGTGACGGGCGGCAGTACGTGTACCGGGTGTACGCACCCCGGGAGGCGCTGCCGGCCGATCTGTTCTGGGCGGCCTTCCACTGCCACGAGGAGGACGGGGCGCCACGGGCCTCGGACAGCTTCGACGCGGCGGAGATCCGGTGGGTCGGCGGCGGCAGGGGACCGACGGCCGCAGAACTGACGGTTCATCAGTATTGAATGTTCACGGCCGCCCCGCTACGTTCCGCGACACCGGAACCCAGTTGGCACGCGTGAAGGGGTGGTCTCATGGCCGAAGTCAGCGCGGAGGCACGCATCGAGGCGCCGGCCGGAAAGGTCTGGGCGCGGCTCACGGACTTCTCCTCGTACGGCGAGTGGAACGCCACCCACACCAGCTTCCCGAACGGCGGGCCGGCCGCCCTGGAGACGGGCGCGACCTTCACGGAGAACATGAAGCTGATGGGCTTCCCCGCCGAGGTCCTGTGGACGGTCGAGGAGCTGGAGTCCGAGCGGGCGTTCGCCATCAGGGGCAAGGGCCCGATGGGGGTCGTCGTCGCCACGCGCTACTCGCTGGCGGCGGAGGGGGACGCCACGACGGTGCGGATCGACGGCGAGTTCACCGGCGCGGCGGTCTCCCTGATGGCGGGCAAGCTCAGGGACTCGGCGACGGCGGCGCTGACCGAGTCCCTGCGGAAGCTCTCGGGCCTGGTGGCCTGAGCCGCACCCGTGGCGCACGCCGGGCTCAGTGCTCGTCGGCGAGGATCAGGTACAGCTTCTTGCGCGCCTCGTTGATCACGCCGATCGCCTTCTGCCGCTGCTCGGCACTGCCGGTCTTCCAGACCTGCCCGAACGCCTCCATCAGACCGGAGCCGGCCTGCCGGATCTCGTTCAGGGCATCCCAGTCGATCCCGCGCCCGGCCGCCTCCCACGGCGCGTCGGGGCCCTCCTCGGCCTCGGCCCGCCCGGTGTCGGTGAGCGTGAACAGCTTCTTGCCGCCCTCGGTCGCGCTGGTGATCAGCCCCTCGTCCTCCAGCATCTGGAGGGTCGGGTAGACCGAGCCCGGACTGGGCTTCCAGGCCCCGTCGCTGCGCTCGCCGATCTCCCGGATCATCTCGTAGCCGTGCATCGGGCGGTCCTTCAGGAGCGCCAGGATCGAGGCGCGCACGTCACCGCGCCGCGCCCTCCCCGGGCCGCCCCCGCGACCCCGCCCACCGAAGGGACCACCGAAGGGTCCCCCGCCGAACCCGGGCCCGAACGGCCCGAACGCGGCACGCCGCCCCTCGAAGTCCCCCCGAGGCCCGGGGCCGCAGCCTCCACGACCGTGACCGTGTCCGTTTCCGTACTCGTGTCCATGTGAACGCATCGCAACGCTCCTTCCGTCGAGATTCCATCGTCGAACTGTCGCGATGCCTCAACGATATATCGGAACTGTTCGGCGAGCAAGACCCGACAGGTCGGTCACGGAGAAAGGAACTAGCGCTGCGGGACGTCCCTGACGAACACCAGGCCGTCGCAGTCCGCCAGATGCGCCGGGTCGAGCGGGGCGTAGCCGAACCAGGGGGACACGCGCGGCGCGGGCAGCCTGTCGCCGAGGACGGCGGCCAGTCGCCGGGCGTCCACGACACGGCGCTCCTCCGGAAGCGCGTACAGCAGCCCTTCCACGGTGTCCGGCGGCGGCACGTCCACCCCCTGGTGCCGGATCGTGCCGAGGGCCATGGCCACGAAGGCGTACTCCTCACCGAGCTCGGCGTCGACCAGCGCGCCGGCGCTCCACCACTCCAGCGGCCGCCCGCCCATCCGCATCGAGCTCTTCTCCCGCTGGAGGTGGGAGTTGTGGGCGTACACGAACACCGGACCCCGGCGGGCGAGCGCGAGGAGGTTCCGGGACATCATCCGGTCCCGTACGCCCACCAGTCGGGCCAGGCGGGCCGGCGAGGCGTCGGCCATCCAGTGGTGGTAGCTCAGCAGACCGAGTGCCGTGCGCCCGTACAGGCAGGCCCTCTCCCATTCGTCCGCCGGACTCACCGTGATCAGGTACGGGCGCTGCTCGTCGAGCAGCGCCACCAGCTCGTCGGCGAGCAGCCGCAGCTGGCCGGCCTCGGCCGACCGCCCCACGGAACGAGCCGGCTCCCTCATCGCGGCGGGCTCGGTCCACCGGTCGTCGGTGCCGATCAGCTCGTCGAGCGTGTCCGCGGCGCAGGGGAGCAGGTCCGCGTCCACCCGGGCCGCGAGGTACCCGTGGAGCGCGGTGAGGGCCTGCCGGGGGCTCGCGGCACCGGTGATCTCCAGCGGGCCGTCGAATCCGGCGAAGCGGACCTGCTCGGACGCGGGACGGCCCTCGTTGTGGGCGCGCATCCAGCGCACGAGTTCGCGGTTGGCCGCAAAGGCGCCCCAACCGTGGCTGAATCCGTTCTCCATGGCCTCGTCGAGGCTGCCGGTGCCCGACGTGACGTGGTCGTCCACGACCAGGCCGTTCAGGCAGTCGGTCTCGAGTGCGATCGTCCGGTAGCCCTCCTGCTCGACGAGCTGCCGGAAGAGCTCGTTGCGCAGGTCGAGCAGGGCGTCCTCGCCGTGGGTGGGCTCGCCCAGGGCGAGCAGCCGGGGCCGGTCCGGAAGCAGCCCCATGAGGGCGGCAGCGTCGACGGCATGGGCGGTGTCCTTGATGTCAGTCGCCATGCCTTCAACGCTATCGTTGAAGTTTCGGTGGAAACTTTTCCGCGATGAGCCCGCGATATCGTCGGCTCCATGGGGAAGAACCTTCAAAGCGGGGAACGGCTGAGGCCGGTCGATCTGGCCCGGGCGCACGGTCTGTCCACGCAGGCGGTCAGGAACTACGAGGAGGCCGGGATCCTCCCCGCCGCCGGCCGCACCCCCTTCGGCTACCGCGCCTACACGCCGCTGCACGCCGACGCCCTGCGCGCGTTCCTGGCCCTGCTGCCCGGCCACGGGCACCCGACGGCGACGTCGATCATGCGGGCCGTGAACCAGGGCGCGGTCGGCGAGGCGTTCCGTCTGATCGACGAGAGCCACGCCCAGCTCCTCGACGACCGCCGGACCCTCCGGGCCGTGGAGAGCGCCCTGCGCGACCTGGACCGGGAGCCCGCCACGCCGCCCGACCCCGGCGGCACGTTCATCGGACCGCTGGCCCGGCAGCTCGGCGTCCGCCCCGCGACGCTCCGCACGTGGGAGCGCGCCGGACTCGTACGTCCGCGCCGCGACCCCCGGACCGGGTACCGCGTCTACGACGGGGCCGCCGTGCGGGACGCCCGGATGACCCACCAACTCAGGCGCGGCGGCTATCTGTTGGAGCAGATCGCCCCGCTGGTCGACCAGGTGCGGGAGGCCGGGGGCATCGAGCCGCTGGAGGCCGCGCTCGGCGATTGGCACCATCGCCTGTCGGCCCGCGGGCGCGCGATGCTGACCGGCGCCGCCGAACTGGAGGCGTATCTCCGCGCGCGCGGATGAGGCCGACTGCCGGGATCGACGCCATGTCGACGCAAGCGCAGTGATCCACTCTGCTGCCGGGGTTCGGCGGAAGACCGCACGCCTGGGCTTCGCGCTCCAGATGTGCACGGTCCGCCATCCGGGGCTGCTCCTGGAGGACCCGCTGGATCTGCCGTGGCCGGTGGTGGAGCGCCTGGCCGCGCGACTCTGCCGTACGTGACCCCGGAGGCTTCCGCCCGGCAGGCGGCCCGTCGGCGGTGGAGCGGCTGCCCGGCGGCCGTCCGGCACTGCGCGCCCCGTCCCGGAGGAGGCCGCCGGTGAGGAGGACTCCGCCGAAGACGACCGCGACGAGATCCTCATGGTCCTGGCGCCCTCGTGCCCCGGCGACCCTGCGCCCCCGTGACCCGGCGCCCTGTGACCGGGGCCGGTCTCACGCCTCGCCGCCGCCCCGGCCACGCCGGGCCCGTACGGCACGCACGAACCGGGTGATCCCGTACCCCAGCACCCACGGCAGGACCGTGATGCCGAGGACGTACACGAGGAGGTAGCCGACGAGGTCGTCGATCGAGGTCGGCTGTCCCCGCGGCAGAAGCATGGCGGTCGCGGAGACCCCCACCGGCACCAGGGGCAGCAGCACCGTCCACAGCCACGGCCACGGCCCGGGCCGCCGGGCGCACCAGACGCCCAGCCCGCCCATGACGAACGGCCCGAACGGCACCCACAACAGCACCGGGTAGAACAGCAGCATCCACCACTCGTCCCCGTACCCGAACATCATCGAAGCCCCCCGGCCCAGTCGCCCTCACGTCCTTCCCCGGACGACGCGCGGAAGGACCGGTCCAGTTCTCCGCGATTGGCCTTGGTCCGCGGTTTTCCGCCCCCGGTACGGTCGGTGCCATGCGCATCCGAATCGTCGACGCCTTCACCGACCGACCCTTCTCCGGCAACCCGGCCGGAGTCCTGCTCCTCGACTCCTTCCCCGACGACGCCTGGCTCCAGAAGGTCGCCGCCGAGGTCAACCTCTCCGAGACGGCCTTCGCCCACCCGCTGCCCGTCGGCGGCGAGGCGGACTGGGCCCTGCGCTGGTTCACCCCGACCACCGAGGTCGACATGTGCGGTCACGCCACCCTGGCCACGGCGCATGTGCTGCACACCACCGGCACCGCGAGCGGCACCGTCCGCTTCGCGGCCCGCTGCGGCCTCCTGATCACCACGGCCGAGGCCGACGGCACGATCACGATGGACTTCCCGACCTCCTCCCTCACCCCGCTCCCCGTCCCCGAGGGCCTGGAGAAGGCGCTCGGCGCCGAGATCGTCGCCGTCCACGACACGGCCGACCACATCGGCGACCTCGTCGTCGAGCTGCGCGACGAGGCCACCGTCCGCTCGCTCACGCCGGACTTCGCCGCCCTGAAGGGCCTGTCCTCGCGCGGCGTCATCGTCACCGCCGCCGCCGAACGCCCGCACGACGGGTACGACTTCGTCTCGCGCGGCTTCTTCCCCGCCGTCGGCATCGACGAGGACCCGGTGACGGGCAGCGCGCACACCGCGCTCGCCCCGTACTGGTCGGCCAGGTTCGGCCGCGAGGAGCTCACCGGCTTCCAGGGCGGCGCCCGCACGGGCCTCGTCCGCACCCGGCTGAACGGCGAGCGCACCCTTCTGAACGGCCACGCCGTCACGGTCATCGAGGGCGACCTGCGGGTCTGACGTACGAGAGGGGGTGATGACGCGACATCAGTCGCACTGCAGGTAGCGGGTAGAGGGGTCTTCAACCATGTCGCACTTCACCGACCTGGCCCACCAGTACATCGACGGCG